>JBDRTC010000094.1:0-7015 GCA_043824335.1 Planctomycetota bacterium
GCGGGATTTTGGGGATCTTATGCACGTAACCGTCCTGATGGCCGTATACAACGATGCCGGCACTGTTGAAGCCGCCGTGGAGAGCATCCGCACGCAGACCTACACGAACTGGGACTTGCTGATGGTTGACGACGGCTCGACCGACGACACGCCAGCGATTCTGCAACGCCTCGCCCAGCAAGACGAACGAATCACGGTCCTCCGCAACGAGACGAACCGCGGCTTGCCGGCTGCTCTGAATATCGGGTGGCGGCAGGCCCGGGGAGAACTGATCGCCCGAATGGACGCCGACGACCTCTGCCTGCCTGAGCGACTTCAACGCCAGGTGGAGTTCATGACGGCGCACCCGGAGGTAGCCGTGCTCGGCACCGGCGTGGAGTACATGGACGAAGACGGCCGAACGCTTGGACGGGGCGTGCGTCCCGAGCAGCACGAAGAGCTAGTCCAGAAAATCCTACGGGAGAGTCCTTTCTACCATCCTTCGGTCATGGTGCGGCCTACCTTTTATGAAGCGCTCGGAGGCTATGACGAACGGATACGACGAGCAGAGGATCGCGACCTGTGGCTGCGGGGACGTCGCCGCTTCCGGTACCATAACTTGCGTGAGCCACTCATCCGCTATCGCATTTCCGGCAAACCGTCCTGGAGAGATATCTATGATGGAACCTACGCCCTGTTGCTTGCCGTGCGCCGTGAACAAATGCCCCTGGTATGTTACTGGTATCCCTTGCGGCAGCTGCTAGGGGGCGTGTCGATCTGGACGGGGCTCCGGAGGAAGCGGCTGTTCTGACCGGCAAACTCCTTTGTGCAGAGCAATGAGCACATCCCTATCGACGAACGGTGAGGCGTTTGCTGCGCCATCGCGCAGCGCCGCCGGCCTCTCCGTAATTGGCTGGTTTACCGCCGGTTGTGCTGCTGCAGTCCTGTTTCATTTGCGCCTCATACCAAGGCTTGAATTGGTCGTGTGCGCCATGACGGCAATAACCGTGGCGGGCATCCTGTCGATCAAGATGACCGGGCTGTCACTGCTGCCGCGGTTGATGGTTTTGCTTTACTCCCTCCCGTTCAGCACAACCATCGGATACTTGTTCATCGCCGATTATACCTGCTGGCCGGGTCAGAAGATCGCGGAAGGGTACTCCCAGGACCACGACTTGATGAGCCTGATGTTAATGGTGGCGATCGTGGGCCTGCTCGGCTTGCTAACAGGGATTGCGGCCGGTGCGGCCTGGTTTCGCCAAGGTCGCGGGCTCAGCGTGATACCCCGACGAGGCAGTATTCCGCATACAGCCACTCTGGACGGGACCATTTTCCTCTTTCTGCTGGCAGTCGCCTTCATTCTCTCCTGGTTGGCCACTCCCAAAGAGACAATCCTGGTAGCGGCTTATGCGTCGGCAGAGAGCAGCCAGAGCACGGCCGCCGGGATAAACCTCAACTCGGGCTGCAGCATCGCATATCTCATTCTCCTACTCTTGTTCATCGATGCCGAGCGGGAGCGCGTGGCCAGTCTGGCCCGACGCTTCAAGATGCGAGCGGTCCTCTCGGTGAGCGGGTATATCCTGGTCGTCCATCAACTCCTCCGTGGAAGTCGCACCGCAGCCGGGCTGATTGCCGCGCTGGCCGTCTTGTACTTGACTAGCCCCAACCTTGATCTCCAGTGGCTGCGAGCCAGTCTGTTGCAACGGCGAAGATTGGGGAAGCTTCTGTTGCCGTTGGTGCTGCTCCTGTCCTTGTTCCTGTGCATCGCTCACTTGCGTCACTCGCTTTCGGTCGAGCGGTCACTCCCCTCATTGGCAGAAGTGGGGGACATGCTCAGCAACTCGTTTACCAGAAACACTTGGACCAACTCCGCCCTGACCAATTTGGGCTTGGCGGTACAGATCACCGACGAACCACCCACGTATTTGCACGGGCAGACCTACCGGGACTATGTCCTGTCGTTGCCACCCGGCGTCTTGTGCAAGATGATCGGGTATGAACGTCCGCTCGAGAGCTACCGGGGTCCGGCCTGGTGGTATTCCGGTCTTGCGATAGGTGGAGTTCACCTCGTTGTCGTGCCATTCAAGAACTTCGGCATCGTCGGAGCGTTCTTAATTCTTGCCCTATACGGAGCTTTCCTTTCCTACTGTGAGATTCTCAACACAACGTTTCTGCTGTGGCCCAGGCTCCTCTACGGCGCAGTGGTGAGTAGTTCGCTGCACTGGTTCTGGTATGGCGACATGTACATGGTCCGAGGAGTGATGGCTGCGATGCTGTTAGCGATCTTCTATAACTTCACCGCCAAGGAACGGCAAATGCCCTTCTCAGCAGCGTAACACTGAAGATCATGACCAGGTGAGCGATGCCCGGCAATTGCCGAAGAATTGAAGCTGCAACATTTGTCTATCGCTGGCAAGAAGCAATAAGGTGAGAAGGTGCGAATCGCAATAGTTGCCCACGCCTTGCGCGCCGCCGGTGGGCTTTCCATTGGCAAGAATATGATTGCGGCCATGTGTCGTGTCGCGCCGGAGAATCGTTACTTACTCACAGTTCCCGGAGGGGCGGGGTATGAGGATATCTGCGCTGGTTTCCCAAACGGCCAGACCAGCCTTTGTCAGAATCCCGGGAACCATCTGGCTCGTTTCCGATACGAGCTATTTGGACTACCGAAACTTGTCGAGACGTTCCGACCAGACGTGATTCTGGCACTCGGCAACAAGGGGCTGACGCGAATCAAGTGCCCTCAGGCTGTTTTATGCCACAATTCGTACCTGTTCTATCCGAAAAAGCATTTCGGAAAAGACGCAGTGCGAAGGAGAATGTTCAGGACTTTGCCGTTGGTCTCTTCACAGAGATTCTGCCTGAGTCGGAGTCTTCGCTGGACACAATTGCTGATATGCCAGACGCACGCTGCTGTGGAACGAGCCCGCAAGTTCTACAAGTATTCGGGTAGAACTCTGGTCTGTCCCAATGCGGTATCCGAGTTCATTCCGAAGAGCAGGGAACACGTGCCGATCCCATTGGTCTTGGCTCCGTTTTCGGAGCGGATGAAACTCTTCTATCTGACAAGATACTATACTCACAAGAACCTGGAGGCACTGGTTGAGGTCTTTCGGAAGTTTCGATCCTCGCTGAAGGATGTCGTGGCAATCATCACGATTTCCAAGGAACAGGAGCCGGGCGCAGCCAGGCTACTTCGCTCCATCGAAAAGCATCATCTACAAGACAGGATCATCAATGTCGGTCCTTTGAAGCAGGCGGAATTGGAAGGGTATTTCCGGCACTGCCAGGCGTTGCTGATGCCGACCTTGCTGGAGTCGTTCAGCGGATCGTATCTGGAGGCCATGCATTTTGGACTACCTATCCTCGCCAGCAATTTGGATTTCGCGCACGCGGTCTGTGGCGACGCCGCACTCTATTTTGATCCCTGGGACCCGGCGTCCATTCGCGATGCCATCTTGACCATCAAGAATAACCCCGAAATCGCTTCCCAGTTGGTGTCGAAGGGCAAGAGGCAACTTGATACCTTCTACTACAGGTCGTGGGATGAAATCGTCACGGAGCTTCTCGGAGAACTGCGGAAAATATGTGTGGCATAGCAGGATTTGTCGGCGCGTTCCATGTTGGATTGACCGCCCGCATGAACGCGGCGCAGGCCCATCGCGGTCCGGACGGATGCGGCGTGTTTGAAGACGCCTCGGCCGAGGTCAGCCTGGGGCACGTTCGCTTGGCGATCCTCGACCTCAGCGACCAGGCCACGCAGCCGATGCACTCGGCGGACGGACGGTACGTGCTTGTCTTCAACGGAGAAATCTACAACTTCCTCGAGCTGCGGGAATCCCTGGCCACGAAGGGCCACACGTTCTCCTCCACCGGCGACACCGAGGTGCTCTTGTGCGGGTTGCAGCAATACGGTGAAGCCTTTGTCGACCGGCTCAACGGCATGTTCGCGTTTGCTCTCTGGGACAAACGCAACCGGCAATTGCTCCTGGTCAGGGACCAACTGGGGATCAAACCTGTCTACTATGCAGAACCTCAGCCGGGCACCCTCCTGTTCGCTAGCGAAATAAAGGCCCTTTGTGCCCATCCGACTCTAAAAAGGGAACCGGATTTTCGAGTCCTCCAACAGCACCTCAGCTTCTGTCACGCGTCCGGGGAGGGCACGGCCATCAAGGGCGTCAGACGGCTGCTTCCCGGTACGATCCTCCGCTGGACCTCAGCCACCCGGACTTATACCACACGACGCTACTGGACCCCGTCCTTCGACAACTCCGTTTCTCAAGACCGGGAGCAGGCGGTCGGCGAACTGCGGGCACTGATCAAGACTGCAACGATTCGACAACTCGTCTCGGACGTTCCCGTCGGCAGCTCGCTCAGCGGCGGGTTAGATAGTAGCCTGCTCACTGCCTTTGCCGTACCCGAAGTCAACTCCGATTTCCAGGGCTATACCATCGCCTTTCCGCCCGGCGACCTCGGCCTGGATCGCTCCGATGACGATGCACCTCAGGCGCTGACGGTGGCGAAGACGTTGGGCTTGCCCCTGCAACAAATCGAAATCCAACCGCAAGTGGCGTCGCTGTGGCCCGATCTGATCTACCATTTGGACGAACCACTCGCCGATCCCGCTGCAATCTCTTGCTACCTCGTCAGCAAGCTGGCAAGGGAGAACGGTGCCACGGTGCTGATTTCGGGCCAGGGGGCCGACGAGCTGTTCTGCGGTTATCCTCGCTATCGCGCCATCCGCGCCGCCGCGTACTTGGACTGGATTCCACGGTTCGCTCGCCGCATGATTTCCAGCAGTGCCCGCCTGCTGCCCGGCTCTTGGGAAGGGAAATTCGGCATCGGCCTGCGGCAGGTGCGGCGCGTTGCCTCAGCCCTGCACCAGACGCCGGACGACCGCTTCCTGGCCTACTGCGCTGCTACCCCGGAAAACGAGATCGACAAGATCCTCAGCCCCGCGTTGAAAGCGGCTCTGCGCGGGAGCGGGTTTGCGGATGATTGCGTGCGGCACATGAACCAACGAAGCCTGTCGGGCTTGGAACGCTTCCAAGATCGGGATCTCTGTGTCTACCTCTCCAACCACAATCTCTTGTACACGGACAAGATGGGTATGGCGGTCAGCCTCGAAGGCCGCGTGCCGTTTCTGGATCTGGATCTGGTGGAACAGGCAACCCGGTACCCCTCCCACTGGAAACTCAGCAACCGCACAACCAAGGCCCTGCTTCGCGACGCGGCGCGTGGTGTTATTCCCAACGCGATCATCAACCGCCCCAAGGCAGGGTTCGGTGCGCCCTTCCGGAAGTGGCTGCGGCACGACCTGGCCTCCCTGTGGCACGATCTGACCGCTGAGTCGGGTGTCAAGGACCGCGGCTGGTTCGATCATCGCGCACTGCAGGAAGCAAGACGAAGTAGCCAGGCCGGTCAAGTCGACTTGTATATGCTACAGTGGGCCGTGTTGACCATCGAGTTGTGGGCACGTCAGTTCATCGACCGCAACCCGGCGCTGGATACATCCGTTCACGACCGCGTCGGCTGGAGCAAAGATGCCGCGGTTGCCTTGGAAAAGGCAGCCTGAACAAACCCAATGTCAAGTGCGCGCACCATGAAGCAAATCATCCAACACCTCAAGAGCGGTGAAATCCTCCTCGAAGAAGTCGCCGTGCCGAAAGTCGCCCCCGGGCACCTGCTCATTCAGACGAGTTGCTCCTTCATCTCCGCCGGTACCGAACGGATGCTCGTTGAGTTCGGCCGGGCCGGATACCTGGCCAAGGCCCGACAGCAGCCGGAAAAGGCCAAGCAGGTCCTTGATAAGATCCGCACCGACGGCCTGGTCCAGACGGCCCAAAGCGTGATGGCCAAACTGAGCCAGCCCATACCGATGGGCTATTGCAACGCGGGCCGGGTGCTGGAAGTGGGCGATGGCGTGGATGGCTTCCGCGTGGGGGATCGTGTCGCTTCCAACGGTCCGCACGCGGAAGTAGTTACAGTCCCCAAGCATCTGGCCGCCAAGGTCCCCGACTCCGTGAGCGACGATCAGGCCTGCTTCACCGTTCTCGGCTCGATCGCCCTTCAGGGTATCCGCCTGGTCAACCCGACCCTGGGTGAGACGATTGCGGTGTTCGGCCTGGGCTTGATTGGCTTGCTGGCAGTCCAGATTTTGAAAGCCCACGGCGCCCGCGTCATCGGTTTCGATTACGACGGCGAACGAGTCGACTTGGCCAGGCGATTCGGTGTGGAGGCTGAAGACTTGGCCTCGGGGACCGATCCGGTGCAGGCGGCTAGAGTGTTCACAAAGGAGCTTGGTGTGGACGGCGTCCTGGTCACCGCCGCCACGAAGAGCGATGAACTTATGCACCAGGCGGCCCGGATGTGCCGCAAGCGCGGGCGGATTGTGCTCACCGGTGTCACCGGACTCGATTTGCAGCGCTCTGATTTCTACGAAAAGGAACTCACATTCCAGGTTTCCTGTTCCTACGGACCGGGACGTTACGATCCTGGATACGAAGAGATGGGACAGGATTACCCCCTGGCATTCGTGCGGTGGACCGAGCAGCGGAACTTCGAGGCCGTCTTGCAGTTGATGTCGGAAAAGCGATTGTCCACCGATGAACTGATTTCAGAGCGGGTGCCGCTGGCCGAGGCCAAACGGGCATACGACGCCGTGGCTGCGAAGAACGTGATCGGGGTCATGCTTACCTACCCCGATCACCAAACCGAGCAGGCCCGGCAAGCCCTCACCGCCCGGGTTGTCCACCACCACGCGCCGCGGGGAAAGGCGGACGTTGCGGTATGCGGGCTGATCGGAGCCGGCAGCTTCGCCCAACACAAAATCTTGCCTGCTCTGGTCAAGGCGAATGCGCGATTGAAATGGGTCGTCACGTCGACCGGCTTGAGCGGTTCGACAGCGGCCCGCAGATTCGGAATCGAACAAAGCACGACCGATATCCGGCAGCTTCTCGACGATCCCGACGTGAACGCGGTCGTGATCGCCACCCGTCACAACATGCACGCGCCGCTGGCGATCCAGGCGCTGGAA
>JBDRTC010000095.1:0-6297 GCA_043824335.1 Planctomycetota bacterium
AGCAACGTTTTGTCGAGCTATTCTACCATTGTCGCGGGCCGCTCGCGAGCTATACTAGCTTCTTGGGCCGCGCCGGCCAACCTGCCTAAGCCGGGCGGGAGATCGCTGACCTTCGACGGAATGACGCGCCGCGTCGACCAAGGCGGGACGAGAAACGGGATTGGCAGACCGAGCCACGATCGACAACGCTGTCACGAGTTCCTCGATCACAACGGTCGAGCGAAATCACTTCGAACAACCTTCTGTCAGGAGCATTGATGACGATGAACGAACCAAACAGCAAAGCCATAGTGAACTTCTCGCGCCGACAGTTCCTCAAGGGATCGTCCCTGGCGCTGGCGGGCGCCGTGGCGGCGGTCGAGTCGCCGTTTGTCCACACGGCCCACGCGGCCGACGACTTCGAAATCAAGATCGGCCTGGTCGGCTGCGGCGGGCGCGGGACCGGCGCCGTGCTCGACGCCATGGGCTCCGCCACCAAGGTGATCTATCCCGCCAGCGGCTACCATACCGAAGACGTAGCCCAAGGCGCCCGGATCGAGAAGAAAAAGATCAAGGTGGTTGCCCTGGCCGACCTGTTTGACGACCGACTGGCCAACTGCCGGGCGCAGCTTGCCAAGCTGGGGCTTGAGATTCCCAAGGACAGGTGTTTCGTCGGCTTCGACGCTCACAAGCAACTATTGGCCGTACCCGAGATCAACTACGTGGTGCTGGCCACGCCGCCGCACTTCCGGCCCGCGCATCTGAAGGCGGCCGTTGAAGCCGGTAAAAACGTGTTCCTGGAAAAGCCGGCCGCGGTCGACGCGCCGGGCGTCAAGATGGTGATGGAGGCCGGCAAGCTGGCCAAAGAGAAGGGGCTGGGAATCGCCGCCGGCACGCAGCGTCGCCACATGAAGAGCTATCAGGAAACGATCCGGCGCCTCCACGAAGGGGCCATTGGCGAGATCGTCTACGCCCGGTGCTACTGGAACGGCGGCGAAATCTGGGTGATCGACCGGCAGGACGGCTGGAGCGACCTGGAATGGCAGCTACGCAACTGGAACTACTTCACTTGGCTCTCCGGCGATCACATCGTGGAGCAGCACGTCCACAACCTCGACATCATGAACTGGGTAATGGGAACGCATCCCGTCCGGGCCGTCTCGGGGCTGGGCGGACGCCAGGTCCGCACCGGGCGTGAGCACGGCCACATCTTCGACCATTTTGCCGTCGAGTTCGAGTACCCGGGCGGGGTCCGCATGTTCAGCCAGAGCCGGCAAATCAACGGCTGCCAGAACCTGGTCGAAGAGGCCGTGGTGGGAACCCACGGCACGAGCAACGCCAAGGACTTCATCAGACCCAAAGACGGCCAGCGATGGCGATTCCGAGAAAACGATCCCAATCCCTACCACCAGGAACACGAGGACCTGATCGCCAGCATCCGGGCCGGCAACCCGATCAACGAGGCCCAGACCGTGGCCGAGAGCACCATGACCGGGATCATTGGCCGCGAGGCCGTCTACAGCGGCAAGGCCGTCGATTGGAACGCGGCCATGAACTCGACCAAGCGGCTCGGGCCCGAGCAATACGAATTCGGCCCCTATCCCGTGCCCGAGGTGGCGATGCCGGGGCGATATGAGTTGGGCTAACGTGCGTTGAACAGGTCTTACTGCCCCTTATCGCCAAACACCTCTCGCACGGCTTCGAGGTACTTCATGCCGTAGACCGTGTCGGGCTCCAGGTAACTCCCTTCGGTCCATTCATTGAAGCAGTTGATGTTGAAGATCCGCTCGTCGGCCGGCCGCCGGTCGAGCAGGCCTTTCATCCGCTCTAGCGCCGCTTGAAACGCCTCGGGCGTATTGCCCGCAAGGGTGGGCGTGTAGGGATAGCCGCGGTTTAGGAAGGGGCCGGCCGGGTCGCAGCGCGGGCTGGAGTCCCAGCCCACGGTGACGTTCGGGTAGTACGGCACGTCGAATTGTTTCTCCGCTCTGTCGCAGTAGTCGAAATACTTCTCCATGGCTTCGCCGTACTGCGTCTCGGGGAAGTCGGGCAATTGAACGTGGTGGACCCACACGTAGGAGGTGACGCTGTCGAAGCCCAATTGGGCGACAAGCTCTCCAAGGTCCGCCCGTTGGCCCGTGCCCGGCAGCATGGGCTGCCCCCAGGCCACCGCGTTCAGGTGGAGCCCCGGGAAACCGGCCGCCCGGGTCTTGGCGCGAAACTTTTCCAGCTCCGCCCGGGTTGCCTCCACCGAGCCAAAACTCTCCAAAAGCTTCCCCAAGTCGTAAAAGGAGAAGTAGGGCCGGCCGTTGATCGTCCAATGCGACGGGTGCTTGAAGTACTTTTCGATGACGTAGTCGGTGATCTTGTCGAACGTTTCGGGCGTAACCGTTCCGGGCCAGACCCGCTTGGGCTTGTGATCGAGCGTGGCGGGAAAGATGTCGATCCAGTCGTGGTTGGCCCACATCAGGGCGAACTTGAGCCGCCGGTTGTTGGCCGCCTTGAGAAAGCCCTCTTCCAGGCCGCGCTCAAGAAACAGGCCGTCGAAGTAGTACCAGTCGAAGATGAACGCATCGATGCCGTGATCGGCCGCCGCGGCGATCTTTTGCGCCATTACCTTTGGGTCGGATTCGTCGGTGTGGCCCCACAGGGGCACGCGCGGCTGTCGATGGCCCGGAAACCGGGGCTTCGCGTTCTTGACCAACTCCCACTCGCTCCAACCCTTGCCCAAACGCTCCTCGTTGCGCGGATCATTCGGGTGGTAGTTGGGGAAATAGTAGCAGGCCACGGTGTACTCGCCGGAATTGTCGTCGTCGAGAGTTGGGGCCGGTGTTGTTTCTTCGCCAGCAAGGGCCAGGTCGACCAGCATCACGGTGAACGCCACTGTCATCAGCCAAGTTCGCTTCATCGTGTTGTTCTCCGTGGGACCGACCTATTTGAGAATGACCGGTTCGTAGTTCCCTATTCGTCCGTGGGCCCCGGGCTCTGGATGGCGCGCCGGAGCACGTTGTGGGTGATGCGCTGGACGCGCTCGTCGGGACCGTGGGGACGCGTCCAGTGCGACCACGGAAGCACGTGACCCGGCGGCGAGCTGAGACCCTGCGCCCAAAAGATGGTCGACGCATTGAAGACGAAGTTGCCTTTCGGGCCGGGGTAGACGGTTGCCGTCCAGTGCTGGGGCGTGACTCCGCCGACCAGCGCCGTCCCCTCAGCCACGACTTCCAGTCCGGGAATGTCGGCCGGGTCGCCGTGGTATTCCCAGCCGACCAGCCCGGGGATGCGGTCCCCCTTCTTCACGCCGGTTCCCTCGAAGATCCAGTGCTCCGGCTTGGCGACGATCCAATCCCCGCCGCCGTTGACCGGGCTGACGTTCCGGGCGCCGATGAGGAATCCTTCGTCCGGGCCGCGTTCCGGGTAAGGTCCGTGCTTCTCCTCGCGCTCGACGGCGTACCGATAGTCGCCGCCAAACGGCCCGCCGCGAAAGATTATGCGGTTCGGCCGCCCGTCGCTCGACGGCTTGAACGGCGTCACCCAGCAGACCGCGTTCCCCGAAAGGAAGAGCAGGCTCACGCCCGCGTCGCGCATTGCCACCACGCTCTGGTACTGGCGAATGTCCCAGTATTCGTCGTGCCCCACGCTGATGAAGCACTTGCACTTCAGCCCTCGCTCGGGGCTGAGCATGTCGCTGTTCGAGCAGTAGGTCACGTCGTAGCCGTGCTTTTCGAGGAAGTAACAGAGCGGAAATTCAAACGGCAGAAACTCGCCCGAGCCGACCGAGAGCGGATCGTTCACCACGCCGACAAACTGAGCCTCGCGCCCGTAGGGGCGGTCGAAGCTCACGTCGGCCCAGGGGCCCTGGTTGTCCTTCGGGTGCGTGTAGAGCGAGTAGCGGTCGGGCCAGCGATTGTAGGCGTGCCAGGTGTTGTCGGAGCACTGGAAGAGCACGTCGGCCGGCCGGTCGTCGCGCACGATGAAGACCACGTAGCTCTGCCAGGCGGCCGTGGTTTCGTCGGGCGGCAGGAGCGTCAGCCGGCCAAGGTAGACGCCGCTGGGCCAGTCCTCGGGAATGACCAGCCGAGTTGTGGCCTCCCACCGGCACTCGCGCACGTCCCGTGGGCCGACCTCCGGGAGCGGCTGTGGTTTCCCGGAGAACGGGCCGAGCGTGGTCATTTGCCGGGCGCCGCGTCCGCCGTAATATCCCATGCGAAAGATCTCGATCTTGAACGGATGGGCCGGATCGGTGGAGACCATGATCTCGATCGACTCGCCCGCCTTCACGCTCTGCTTCGAGCAGTAGCTTTCGATCCACGGCGAGCGGAAGCCGTCGGACTTGTCGAGGCGCACGCGCGTCAACTGCCAATCGGTTGCGCCCGGCTTGGAGTTTTCACGCTCGATGAGCGTCGGATCCCGCCCCGGCTCGGCGCCGCCGGCAGCCTGAACGTGACCGCACGTTGCCGTAAGCCCGATTGTCCACCCCACAAGGATGCCGTTGAGACATCCGCCGGGAACCGCCCGCTGCCAGCGAGTAGCGTTCATCGTTGCCACCTCCGGTTTCAAGGATTCGCAGCAGCCGTCGTCTCTTCTCCGGTTGCGTGCCGGATGACGAAGTCGACCAGCTCCTGACACTCGAAGAATCCACGCCACATGTTGTGCCCCTGTCCCTCGGCGATCTTCAGCTCGATCGGCCCGCCGGCGGCTCGGTACCGTCGGGCCAGCAGATCCGAATTATCCTCCAGCGGCACCACTTTGTCCACGTCGCCGTGGATGTGAAAGATCGGAATCCCGGCCTTGGCCAGCGGTTCCAGGCGATCGACCGGGTTGTGGTCGCTCAGCTTTGCGGCCAGCTCGGACTCGGTCATCCCGTACGCCCCACAGGCCCGCTTCAGGCCCGGATAGCTCGCGAGATTCGAGACCGGATAGATGCCCGCGATAGAGCGGACCTTCTCGGGGTTTTCCGCGGCCCAGCAATAGAGCATCAGCCCGCCGCGACTCCGGGCCAGCAGGCAGGCCCGCTGTTGAAAGCCTTCGTCGGAGGTCAGCCGCCGGTGAAGCGCATTGTAGGTCGCACGGCCCTGGGGACTGCCGAACGACTCGCCCACGTCGACTCCGGCGATCGCAATCCCGGCGCTGAGGAACTGCCGGAACATCCAGGTTTCCGCCTCCCCCGGCAAGTTCGGGCCAAGCGTGGGGGCGTACAGTATCCATGGCATCGGACCGGGCGCCTTCTTCGCCGGGTGAATGACGAAGGCAGGCCGATCGTCCACGGTGAGACGTTCACGCGGCAATTCGTGCGTGACCGGCTTCGTCTCCTCTGCCGGCAGCGCGGCTGCCTGCGCTGCGAAAACGATTGCCCAGAAGACGATCTCGCTCGGAAAGTGTGCCGACATTACCGGACTCCTCGTTCTAACTTTCATTTCGTCCTCTTGTTTCCCGCGCTACCACGGGTTTGCCGCGGCCATGTCCCAGGCCTCGAAGCGTTTGACCGAGGCGCTTCCGCCGCGGCTGAAGAGGGCGACGCCGAGGCTGTCGCGCCGGGTCGGGTAGATACGCCGCATCACCGCCTGACGGTCGTTGGCGAAGACTTCGACCACCGACCTATCGACAAACACCCGCAGCTTGAGCGGCTCGCCGGGCTTAAGCTCGAAGGGACCGGCCTCCACCGATTTCGGCCCCTCGCCGAGAGACGACTTGGTCGTATCGATCTTGAGCTTCTTCTCGGCGGCGTCGTAGAACACGAGCGTTTGCTCCTCCCCGCCGGGCGAAGAGCACAGCTTGAGGCCGAATTGCCCGGCCCCCTCGGGAGCCATCTGGACGGCCAGCTCGATGCTGTTGCCGGCGACGCCCTCCAGTGGCAACTCGCCATCGGCGGGCACGACGAGATTCTCGACTTTTCTCGGGTTGTAGCGAAGCAGGGCCAGCTCCTCGGGCGGACGGATGCGGAGCGTGTTGTCGTCGCCCAGCCCCGGCGCGGTTTCGCGGATGACCGGGTTGTGGGGGCTTTTGGTCCAGGTTTCGATGAGGTCGTCGGTGCTGGTGGCGATGCAGATGCCCCGGGGGTTGCCCAGACCCCAGTAGGTGATGGTGGGCACTCCGTTTTTGTCGAGGGAGGCGCCGCCGGAAAAGATGCCCATGTCGCCCTCGCCCGGCTCCAAGGCCGGCGGATGATGCCGCCAGTGGAGGAGATCGGTGCTCGATACGTGTCCCCAGCAGTGGCCCTTCTCGTTCTGGAAGATGTACATCAGGTGGTAGCGCCCCTTCCAAAAAATCGCGCCGTTGGGATCGAAGGGATGGCAAACGCCCGCGGGGCTGACAAAGTGGTAC
>JBDRTC010000096.1:0-2333 GCA_043824335.1 Planctomycetota bacterium
GGGGCGAGTTATGGAAGCTGACTCGTTTCTGTTGCGGAAAGTCAGAGAAGGGGGGCGGCATGGCCACACTCGTTTGGCCATGTGCCGATTTCTCCGGTATCGGGAAACATGCCTACGCAAAGCGAGGGCGCGGCCCCCGATCTCCTCACCCCTCACCCCTCACCCCTTCTTTGAGGACCACGCATGTTTCGCGAAGGACCGATTGAAGGCGTGATCGTCAGGCCGCTTGCGCGGTTCGCCGACGCCCGGGGAAGCCTGATCGAGCTCTACCGGGAAGACGAGTTGCCGGCGCCCGCGCATCCGGTGATGGGCTACCTCAGCCAGACGCTTCCCGGCGTCGTGCGGGGCCCTCACGAGCACCGCGAGCAGAGCGACTGCTTCGCCTTCGTCGGGCCGGGAAATTTCAAGCTCTACCTGTGGGATACCCGGGAGGACTCGCCCACCTCGGGCAACCGGCAGACGCTCCTGGTCGGCGAGTCGAACCGGCAATCGGTCGTGATCCCGCCGGGCGTCGTACACGCCTACAAGAACATCGGCCAGGCGCCCGGGCTCGTGTTCAACGGCCCCAACCGGCTCTACGCCGGAGAGGGTGGAAAGCAGCCGATCGACGAAATCCGCCACGAAGACCGCCCGGGAAGTCCCTTTGTGATGGACTAGCGGCTTCTGTCGTCGGTCGGCTGGGTGGCGACCAGCGGGGGGCGGGTGGCGTCGTGCTCGGCGAGCTGGGCCGCTTTGTCGGCGACCTGTCCGGCCAGTTGGGCCAGCTCTTGTTGGGATTCCGGTGGGACTTTCACGAGCCGTCCGGCCAGCCGCCCAACGCCGTCGGGGTTCACCTCGGCAGAGCGAGAGAGGCTCCCCAGGAAGCCGGTCGACTGCGTGAAGTTAATGTCGGCCACCTTGCCCACCAGCGGGCTGAACGCCTTGGTCAAGAGCTCGACCCCGACGTTGTCGACCCGCATGAAGGCGTCGAGCCGGCTGGTGATGTAGTAGCGGCCGTCGGGCTCGCGCACGTAGCCGGTCTTCAAGAGCATCAGACCGCGTCCCTTCACTTGCCTCGTGAACAACGGGCCGTCGTACGCCCCCTCGGTGTAGATCAGATGCGTGCCGTGGTTCGAGTAGAGATACTCGAACGCGCCCTGGGTGCCCGCCGTGTCAGTCACGCGGAACGTGGTCGGGCCGGTCTGCTCGATCGACATTTGGGTGACGCCCATCACCTCCCAAATGTTGACGACCACGTCGGGATGCTCGACCAGGAAAAGGTACAGGTCGGGGTCGCACTGGGTCACCTGAATCGGCATCCGCCGGAAGAAGCTGATGTCCGATAGCACCGAGGAGACCTTTGCCTGGGCCTCCGGGGTCAGGCGGTCGAAGGGGATCGACTCCAGGGCATCCAGACGGGCGGAGCGGCTCGACGTGGCCCTGAGAGGGTCGGACCGCAGTTTCAGGAAGGGATCGGCCGGTGTTGGTCCCGGGCGAAGCAGCGCGAGCCCCAACGCCAGGATGACGGCGGCCCGTGCGGCGTGATTTCCCTTGTGTCTTCGGCTGTTTCTTCCACCAGACCCCGCGTGGGGTCGCCCAACGCGCTTGCACGCCACTCCCATGTATCCCCCCTCAGGTGTGACACCGGATGTCCCCTCCGACGCGAGCCGATCCGAAGACGCGGCCGAACGGCGACTGTGCCAGTCGTTCAGATTATTCGGCTTGCGCAGGCCCAGCGGGTCAGTCAAATTTCTCGCGATGGAAGGAGTTCTTCCGAAGTCGTAGATTGGGCGATTTGAGCACTCTTGGACGTAAGCAACTGCTCTTGTTGCCCGTGCGGCAATCGCGCACAATGCGACCCCCCGGCGGCGGAATTCAGGAAACAGCGGGCAGAGAGGGACTCTTCGCGTGGTCACCACACGGCATCAACGCCCGAAGCGATCACGGGCCCTGCTGCTGACCCTGGTCATCGCGGCGGGATTGGTCGCGGCGGTGGCGGGTCTGAGGGGGCAATATGCCCGATTCCTCGCGGCACACTGGCGCGGCCGGCTGGAGACCGTCCCCGACGAGCGGGCCCCCGTGCTCGTGGGTGGGATTGCCAAACTCGGAGAGCCGGGGATTCCCGTGCTCGTCGAGGCGTTGGGGTCGAAACGAGAAAGCGTTGCCAACAGCGGGAAGCGGGTCCTGGAGAACGAAATCAGTCGTTGGGAAACACTTCGCGCCCGAGAGTATTCGCCGAAATTGGCCATCCTCGCAGAGGCCCTGGCCGATCGGGTCGAAGGGTTCGGGCCGACCGCTCGAGCCGACGCCGCCGACTTGGCCGCGCGGATCCTGGGGCCATGGTCGCTCGACGG
>JBDRTC010000097.1:0-8531 GCA_043824335.1 Planctomycetota bacterium
GGTCGAGTTGAGCGACATCGGCCTGGAGCACGCCCCCAAGGCCGATCTGTTGAGCCAGGTGGGGGCGTTTTCCGGAAACTCGTTGGACGGCCGGGGCTCGGGCAAGGCCCGCTTGGTGGCGTCCGGCGGAGGAAGCGAAGGAAGCGAGCGGGCCGTGGCCCTGGGGCTGAAATGGCTGGCCGAGCACCAATTGCCCGACGGCGGCTGGAGCTTCAACCATACGCTCAGCCCCAAATGCGGCGGACAATGCCGCAACCCTGGCGAAGCGAACATCGCCAGCGCAAGAAATGCCGCCACGGGACTGGCCCTGCTCCCCTTCCTGGGCGCCGGGCAGACACACAAGACGGGCAAGTACAAGGATCAGGTCAAGGCCGGATTGTATTTCCTGGTCAACCAAATGAAGGTCAGCCCCCAGGGGGGCAGCCTCTTCGAGGGGGGCGGGAGCATGTATTCGCACGGGATCGCCTCGATCGTGCTCTGCGAGGCGTACGCCATGACTCACGACAAGGGCCTCTACGCCCCGGCCCAGCAGGCGCTAAACTTCATCGCCTACGCCCAAGACCCGGTCGGCGGCGGCTGGAGGTACTCACCCCGCCAACCGGGCGACACCTCGGTGGTCGGCTGGCAGATCATGGCGCTCAAGAGCGGCCACATGGGCTACCTGCAGATTCCGCCGACCACGGTCCAGAAGGCATCCCGGTTCTTCGACAGCGTCCAGGCGAACAACGGGGCCAACTACGGCTACACCGATCCCGGAAGCGGCCCGGCGACTTCCGCCATCGGGTTGCTCTGCCGCATGTACCTGGGCTGGAACCAAGACCACCCGGCCCTCATCCAGGGCGCCAAACGGGTCGGCAACCTGGGCCCGTCCCAGAACATGTACTACAACTACTACGCCACGCAAGTGATGCGGCACATGGGAGGGGATCTCTGGAAAAAGTGGAACTCCGTCATGCGCGACCAGTTGGTCAAGTCCCAGGCCCAGAAAGGCCACGAGGAAGGAAGCTGGTTTATCCAGGGGGACGGCCACGGCGGCCGCGCCGGACGTCTCTACTGCACGTCGATGGCCACCATGGTGCTCGAAGTCTACTACCGCCACCTCCCGATCTACCGGAAGCAGAGCACCGAAGAAGATTTCCCGCTGAATTAGTTTGTAGTGACCGCCTACGTGATCCTCGACAACGCCTCCAACCGCTTGGTCCGCACGCCCGACTACAAGTACATCGCCTACCGCGACGACCCCACCGATCAACTCTTCGACATGAAGCACGACCCGTGGGAGACGAAGAACCTTGCCGCCGAGCCCGAGCACGCGTCGGTCGTCGCCGACCACCGCAAGCTGCTGGCGGATAGGGAGGCCCCCTTCGACGTGGCCCCCATCCGCCAGCCAAAACGGCCCGGCATAAGACCGGCGAGAAGCCCCTCCTAAACTGCTTAGTCGGTCGGGCTTTGCCACTGGTAGAGCACCTTCCCGCCGACGATCGTATACACAACCTCTGCCCGGCGAATCTCCTCCTCCGGCACGGTGAGGATGTCTTTTGAGAGGACGACGACGTCGGCCAGCTTGCCGGGGGAGAGCGAGCCTTTGAGATCCTCCTCGAATCCGGCATAGGCGGCGTCGAGCGTGTAGGAGCGAAGCGCCTCGCGGCGGGTCATCCGCTGTTCGGGGAAAAATGTCGTGCCGTCGGGAAGCTTGCGGGTGACGCTGGCGTAAAAACACTCGATCGGACTGATGTCTTCGACGGGAGCGTCCGTGCCGTTCGTGACCGTCGCGCCCGCGTCCAACAGGCTCCGCCAGGCGTAAGCCCCGGCCCGGGCGCGATCGACGCCCAGCCGCTTCACGACGAAGGGGGCGTCGGACGTGGCGTGGACGCCCTGCATCGAGGCGATTACGCCGAGCCTGCCGAAGCGGGGCACGTCGGCCGGGCTTTGCGTCTTCCGGTCGACGCCGGCAAGCTCCATCGCCTTCGCGTTGGCCAGGCACATGTGCCCGCTGGCGTGCGTGAGCAGCACCGGGTGCCCGGGCACGGCGCGGGAGAGCTTCTGGTGCGTCGGATAGCCTTCAACGTTGGGCACCGGCGGCCGTTTCCACTTCGACTGGTGCCAGCCGCGTCCCAGGATCCAGCGTCCGGCCGGGGCGTCGCGGGCGACCTCCTCAACGAGCCGAACGATTTCCTCCCAGCTTTGGGCCTTGGAGAGATCGAGGATCCTCTTCGAGCTGCCCAGGTCGAGAAAATGCCCGTGGCCGTCGATGAAGCCGGGCAGGGCCAGCTTTCCCTCCAGCCGAATCACCCGGGTGGCGTCGCCGATGAAGCGCTCGATCTCGGCGCTCGGGCCCACGGCGACGATCCGGTCGCCTCGCACCGCCAGGGCTTCGGCAAGCGGCCGGGTGTCGTCCATGGTGACGATCCTGCCGCCGACGAGGACCAAGTCGGCCTTCGCCGGTTCGGCAGCCGCCGCTCCGCGCGATGCGCCCGATCCGATCAGCGACAGCCAGATCACAAGTCGAAAGAACACCTTCCCCGCTCCACTCTTGACGTCACCGTATCCACGTGAGACACTCTACGATCCACCATATTGTTCGGCGTGTACAAGGAGAAAGCAATGTTCAACGGCATTTTCCACGTTCCCCAGCCCGTCAACGAGCCCGTGCTTGACTACGCCCCCGGTAGCCCGGAGCGCGAGGAGGTGAAGGGCAAGCTCCAGGAGTTTCTCGGTCAGCAGGTCGAGGTGCCGATGATTATCGGCGGCGAGGAGGTCCGCAACGGGGCGCTGGCCGACATGGTCTGCCCGCACGACCATCAGCACGTGCTGGGCAAGTTTCACCAGGGAAACGCCCTTTACGTGGAGAAGGCCATTGCCGCGGCGAACGCGGCGAAACCGGACTGGAGCCGGATGCCGTGGGACTCCCGGGCGATCGTGTTCTTGAAGGCGGCCGAGCTTTTGGCGGGCAAGTACCGGCAGACGCTCAACGCGGCCACGATGCTCAACATGAGCAAGACGCCCCACCAGGCCGAGATCGACGCGGCCTGCGAGCTGATCGACTTCTGGCGGTTCAATCCGCATTTCATGCAGATCGTCTACGGCGACCAGCCGCTGTCCACCAGCAGCGTGATGAACTACATGGAGCACCGGCCCCTGGACGGCTTCGTGCTGGCGATCACGCCGTTCAACTTCACCTCGATCGCCGGCAACCTGCCGACCGCGCCGGCGTTGATGGGGAACACGGTCGTCTGGAAACCGGCTTCGTCGGCGGTGCTGCCGGCCTATTTCCTGATGAAGGTGCTCGCCGAGGCGGGGCTTCCGCCTGGGGTGATCAACCTTGTGCCCGGCCCAGGTCCGATCATCGGACCGGCCGCGCTGGCCCACACCGACCTGGGCGGGATCCACTTCACCGGGAGCACCAAGGTCTTTTCCACCATCTGGCTGGAGGTGGGCTCCGACATCCGCAAGTACATCGCCTATCCCCGCATCGTCGGCGAGACCGGCGGCAAGGACTTCATCTTCGCCCATGCCAGCAGCGACGTCGACGCCCTGGCCACGGCCATGCTCCGCGGGGCGTACGAGTACCAGGGCCAAAAATGCTCGGCCGCCAGCCGGGCGTACGTGCCCGATTCGATCTGGCCGGCCGTCAAGGACCGGCTCCTGGCCCAAATCGCCGAGCTCAAGATGGGCGACGTCGGCGACTTCCGCAACTTCATGGGCGCCGTGATCGACCAAAACGCCTTCACCACGATCACCGGCTACATCGACTTCGCCAAGAGCAGCCCCGACATGGAAATCCTCGCCGGCGGCGGCTACGACGGCTCGACCGGCTACTTCATCGAGCCGACGCTCGTCCTCTCCAGGGAGCCGCAGTCGAAGCTGATGAGCGAAGAGATTTTCGGCCCGGTGCTCACGGTTTACGTCTATCCGGAGAATCAATTCGAGGAAACGCTCCAGCTTTGCGATCAAACGTCGCCCTACGCCCTGACCGGGGCGATCTTCGCCCTGGACCGCGCCGCGATCGTCAAGGCGATGGACGCCCTGCGTCACGCGGCGGGCAACTTCTACGTCAACGACAAGCCGACCGGGGCGGTCGTCGGCCAGCAGCCGTTCGGCGGCTCCCGGGCCTCGGGCACCAACGACAAAGCGGGAAGCTGGCTCAACCTCGAACGCTGGGTCACCCCCCGCACCATCAAAGAAACCTTCCTCCCCCCAACCGACTTCCGCTACCCTTACATGACGGAAGAGTGATCTCCCGATAGACCCGCGAAAACAAACCTCCTCTCTGGGAGAGGATAACGACAAACTCCCTTTCCCGCTGGGAGAGGGTTGGGGTGTGGGCCTTTGCACGCCAAGATGAGTCTTTCAGCCTCGTTCCCAAGCTCTGCTTGGGAACGAATTCCCTTGGTCAACGACTTCGCCTTGTGTCCTGCTGATCTTGCGCTCTCATAAAAGCTTCACATCGGCGGCCCCGCTGGCCGATGTGAGAATATGTAATCTACGGATGGTGAGGCGCTTGCGAAGGGTGGGCATAGTCGGAAAAATCGGAGCTATGCTCCGATTGTGATGATTCCGGCCGACGCCAAGAAGGCAAGCTGGCCACGGACGAGGCCAAGACCCCTTGCCTTTACCCCTTGGCGTAATATCCGTGGTCGAATCGAGCCAAACCTACCTGAAGATATTCACCGAAGAACCTCCCCATCCCGCGCGACCGGAGATCGAGGATCTGGGTAGCCTAACGGAGGTCCTAACGGCGTTCGAGCGGGTGACCGGCCGGGTTCTCCGATATGTTTCCGGTCCGCAGCCGAGCCATCCGGCCGACCTGACGTGGTCCGCCCCGGTCAACCCGGGCGTCGGAGCAACTCCCGGACACCTCAGGCTCGACCCGGCCGCCTCCTCGCGCCGCGATTCCGCCTGCAAAACCGACCCCAAGGCCGCCGAGCAACTGGCCACCGCCCTGGCGGCCGTGGTGGGTGAGCTCGTCGAGACGCAACAGGCCCTGTGGAAACGCGAGGCGGAGTTGGCGGCAGGCGTGCCCGTGGTCGCGCACCCGGAAGAGCAGAAACACCTGGCCGCCCGGTTGGAGGCCGTGCTGAAAGGGGGCACCGAAGCCGTCGAGTGCCACGCGGCCGCCTTGTATCTGCTCGACGAAGCCACGACCTCGCTGAAGCTCCGTTCGAGTTGGGGCCTGCCCCGGAAGCGCCTGACCGCCCCTCCACGGCCGCTTCAAGGGGCCGTGGCCGACCTGGAAGCGATGCTGGGGCACGCCGTGGTCCTCGATGACCCCGGAATCCAGGAGAAGTGGAACTGCCCCGAAGCGTTCCCCGCCACCGTTTGCGTGCCCGTGGCCACGTCGACCACGGTGCTGGGTACCCTTTGGGTCTTCTCGAACCAAAAGCGGGATTTCACCGACCGGCAAACCAACATCATCGAGATCGTGGCCGGCCGGCTGGCGGCCGAGCTGGAACGCGAAATGCTCATGCGGGAGGGGCTCGACGGGGCCGATCTGAAGCGTCAGCTCGCCGGCGCCGAGCGGATCTGGCGCAATCAGCTCCCCACGATCGCCCCGTTGTTGGACAATTGGGACCTGGCCGGGTGGACGAACCAGGCCCGCTCCGTCGGCGGCGATTTCTTCGACTGGTTTGCTCTGCCCGACTCGCTCGTGGCGGTCGCGGTCGGCGATGTCATGGGGCGAGGGATCGAGGCCGCCATTTCCGCCAGCGCCGTGAAAGCCGCCTTGCGGTCTCACGGACAGTACCAGCGCGACGCCGCCGGATTGCTCAGTCAGGTCAACCTGGCGCTCTGGACCGGTTCGGCGGGCGACCAATCGGCGTCGCTGTTGTGCGGTCTCTTGGAGACGGCCACCGGCCGAGTCCGCTACAGCCTGGCCGGACAGCCCGGGATCGTCCACGTGCGGCCCGGCGGCTGGGAGTCCCTGAGCCGGCCATCCCCTCCGTTGGGGGAAAGCCCAGAGGCGGTTTACCGGCAGGATGAGTGCCTCCTCCAGCCCGGCGAAGCCCTGGTGATCTTCACCGACGGATTCCGCGACGCCCTGGACCGGCACGGCAGGTCGCTAGGGGAGGAGGGCTTGGCCAAACCCCTGGCAACCCGACTCGACCTGCCGGCCAAGGACCTCGTCGCAATTGCCCGCGACCGCCTGGAAGCCCATGCCCTGATGCCCGAACGCGCCGACCGCACCGTGCTGGTCATCAAACGGACGGCCCCTTGACGGCACGCCGCCGGTCGATAGAGTTGGAGTTGTCCGTCGTCACACCCTGCGGGAATGGCGGAATTGGCAGACGCGCTAGGTTGAGGGCCTAGTGACCTAATAGGTCGTGCAGGTTCAAGTCCTGTTTCCCGCACCTTACACAGCAAGGACTTACGTCAAATGGGCGTGAGTCCTTTTTTGGTGGGAAGATGCCGGTTGGTGGCAGGCTGGTGGCAGAAATGGACTTGGAGGGCACTTGTAGGGGAGTTTCTGAGGCATGATTCCGTGCAGACGGCGGCTACCCTGTACACGCTGCTGCAGAGCGCCCGTCGGGATTTTGTGGACGTGTGGCCGCACCTGACAGACGTGTTACGTCGCGAGCCGGCAATTCCACCCACGGACACCGCGGCCCTGAGGACGCTGTTGCTTGACCGCTGGTTGCGGGCCCATCCCCAACACTGGTTGACGGAGCGCGAAGAAGAATCCCGCGAACCCCGGGCCCGTCGCCGTCGCAAACGCGCCGCCCGCCGCGCCGCCGCCACGGCCTGGCGAACCACCCGTCTGCTCTGAATCGCTGCCTGAAAAGTGGCCCACCATCCGCGTATAGACTAGCCGACAGCGGTTCCGGTGGACTATCGTAGATATTGTCCGCTCGATGTAAGCTGTTCCTTAGGTGACGGTCACCCTACAGCCCCAGCCATGCGGTAGGCACTTGTGAATCCAGAACGAGGCTCGCCACCATGGAGTTGACAGCCCTTCAGTACCTCGCCGCGGTCTTCGGCATCCTGAGCGGACTGGCAGCGCTGGCGTGGACGATCCATAAAGCCGGCCTGGAGAAGGTGGTTCGCGGGGTGGCGGTCATCTTGATCATTCTAGTGTGCGTGGCCGTCGTTGGTTGGCGCTACCTCGCCCCTCCGCTCGGTCTCCGACAGGACCCCGAGCAAGCCGCCGTGCACTTCCAACGCGGCAAGGCGTTGTTCGAGCACCACCAATACGATGCCGCCGTCGCGGAGTTCGAGCGCGCCGCCCGTCTAAACCCAGAGGACGTCCAGACGTACAACTACCGGGCTCTCGCGTATACCGCAATGAGTCAGTACGACCAGGCGATCAAGGACTACACCACAGTGATTCGCCTGAATCCTGAGAGTGCTGCGGCGTACTTTAACCGCGGGTACGTATACTCTGAGAAGGGTGATTTGGATCAGGCCATCGCCGACTATACCGAGGCCATCCGGATCAACCCGGAATACACAGACGCGTACACTAACCGCGGGCATGCCCACAAGAAAAAGGGTTTGCTGGAAGAGGCCGAAGCGGATTTTGCGAAGGCCAGGGAGCTTGGCGTTCGTTAAGACATCAAGCCAAGGGGAAATGCGGCTCAAGTTGCCCAAAGCGATTCCCCAACCGTTGTTGGCGGCAATCATCAAATCCCTTGGCTCTTTCGGCTCACACCGCACGGGGGCCGTGTTGGGGTCAGCCAACTCCCGGATCTTCCGGGCAATGGTAGTTTTCCCCGCCCCTTGCTCGGCGTACAGATTAAGGATCGGGAACGGGCCGCTTGGCCGTAACGCCGCCACCATCCAGCCCGCCACCAACGGCCAACCCTCCTCACACAAACCCAGGTGGTGACGCAGTTCCGCAATGTCACCAGCGCCGTGGCCTGGGATGGCGTTTGCCTGTTTTTCGGCCTCATGGGCTTCGTCGCCGGCTCGGGCTGCTCGTCACCGTGCGTCGGAAACCACTCTGGTGCGGCTTCGGCCATCCTCTTTCCAGCGCTGGCCGTCCCACACGAGCCATTTTTTCCACGGCCAGCAATAGCGAACGTCCCGCCGGTTTCGTCGCGCGAAGCGTTCCCCGTTGCCTATGTCCGTCAAGTGGAACTTGTGCGGCTGGCCATCTCTCTTGGCTGCCGCAGCTTCCCCCGCAGGGCGAGAAATGGTATCCTTCATGTGTACTCAACTCCTGCCCCGACCACGCATCCGCATCCGGTCGGGTTTTTTCCCTCGCCCGCCTTTGCCCCTCGGCATCAACTCCGCCAGCCTGGTCACGATTCTCGATTTCCCGGGGATCACCAGTCGCTCGCCCTGCCTTCGCGCCGGTCACCTGCCTCCCGATGCGCGAACCATCGCCACAATGCCCACTCGGATCGGTTCTGGCAGATTCGGCCAGGCAGCTATGAGGAGGGCTAAATCGGAGCCCTCTTCGGTCGATTTCGGTAAGCACACCGGTAAGACAGATTCGGTGGTCGCCGTAACCCTCCGTGCCAATAATGGGTGAGACAACTGCCTCCTGGTTTATTACAGTAGAGGGCAAGGAGGTGGAAGGATGGAGAGAGCAA
>JBDRTC010000098.1:0-7073 GCA_043824335.1 Planctomycetota bacterium
GTGCGTGCCTGCCGTCGATCGGCTCGTGGATCACGGCCGGCGGATACGTCTGCCGATGCCTGGCCGGCCAGCTTGCGGGCCTGCTCGGGCGTCGTCTCGGGGTAGGTGCCCAACTTCATGCGCAGCATCCGGCCGTCGAATCGGCCAACCCAATACCAGACGCGAGCACCGCTACTCCAGACACACACGGCCAGGCGTGCCGTCTGCGTGTCGTACACCCAACCCCGCGTCGGCTTGCCGTTGGCTTCGGGCGGGGGCGTGAGGGCTTCCACGATCCGCTTGCCGAGTCTCCGCTTGATTGTCTGCCGCTTGAATCTGATCGTGGGCTTCGGTTCGGCATTCATGGGCTTGGCTCCTGTCAGTTGGTCTGAAGCATGAATCAGTTCGTCTGGCCGCATTCTGCGTGCAACGTATGTACAACAGCGTGCAACAATTCGAGTCAATTTCCAGTGTTGCACGTCAATAGCATCGTAGCCCTAACCGTAATCCCCGTCAATAGGTGTCAATTCGAGAATATCAGTTGGCACCCCCCATAAGACTGACTCTGAATCAGTTAGTTGGGGTTCAAATCCCTGTTCCCCAGCCTTCCGAAAGCCTTTCGTAGCAACGTGTTACGAGAGGCTTTTCTTGTTCCCACAAGAGAGGGGGGAGCATCTTTCCAACACGGGGCTGGAAGGGTACGTCATAGACCTTTCGTCCCCACGGCTTCTCGGTGTTTTGAATTACGACGTGGCTTTACCGGACTGGCTCGCCCGTAGAGAGCGGCCGCGTGGCTCGCTGTGGGGCGGGTCCGAGCTAAGGAACGATTGTTGAGACCTGGTTCAAAGCGGAACTCGTCGATGACCAGCAATCGAAACGCTACCAAAATGGCATGCGGTTTGGAGGCCAACGAAAATGGCTGCCGGACAGAGAACACGCGATCGGCCACTAGATACGGGGGGGCACGCCTTGGTAAAATGGATGCCCGTGTGAGCCTGGGTCGGTTACAGGCTCGGTGTAACTGGGAAATGTCGGTCAAGATCTCTTCTCATGGAGCCCCTTGAATGCTGAATCGACTGATGTCCTCCGCAAGACGAACGACTTTGGACCTGGGACGCCGCGTTGTCCGCGTAACCGCGGGCCTTATGATGTTGGCCCTCGCGTGGCCTTTTGGCTGCCAAAGCCAAGCCGCCTTTGGGGCCGAAAGCCCTAGCGCTTTGGAGGCCGATCGACAGGGTTGGGTGGATATTATGCCTCCGGTGGATCTTAAGGGCTGGTATCGCGTGGCCGTGCCGCCGACCGGCAAACTGGGCCGCCAACAGTGGCACGTTGAGCCCGACACGAAGCTGCTCATCTGCGACGGCGACGGTGGCCATGACATGCTGCTGTTCGAGAACGAGTTCGGCGACGCGATTTTCCACGTCGAATTCCGTTACGTGCGTATTGAGGGGAAGTCCGGCTACAACAGCGGCGCTTACATCCGCAACTCGCGCGACGGGGCGATCTGGCATCAGGCACAAATCGGCGATGCCACGGGCGGCTACTTGTTCGGCGAGACGCCTGCCGACGGAAAGCCGAAGTTCTTCACCCTGGGGACTGAGGTCAAGGACCCGCGGGTAAAACCGGCCGGCCAGTGGAATACCCTGGAGATGATCGCCCACGGCAAGACCTTGACGCTCTGGGTCAACGGCGCGGTCACTTGCCAGTTTGGTGATTGCGGGCTAGAGAAAGGCCGCGTTGGCCTGGAAGGGGAAGGTTATCGGATTGAGTTCCGCAACCTGAGAGTGAAGGAACTGCGCTAGAGTTCTCAAAAACCCCGGGATTGGTCGCGGACGTGTTCAGCGCACAATAAGACGCTCAACCGATTGGACAAACGGGAAGACGCAGCGACGGTGTGGGCGAAGGCGGGTCGAGAGGTTGCGCCTCTTGGGCAGCTTGGCCAATGAAATCGGACAGAGGCAGGATTTCCTGCTTTCCTCAAGCGATCGTCCTACGGAGTGCCGTGCCGATTCCCTCTGGGTGGGGGAAGCTTCTGGGCGGCCGACTCCCTCATCGGCCCCGCGCCTTTTCCGGGGAATTGGCCTGCCGCGAAGATTCCCGCCCGAGTGGCCACTTGGGCCGTTGTCGCAAGAACACGGAGCTTCAGCTTCCGAACTTGTCAAGCTGTGCGGTGATTGACAGAAGGGGCACAACTGCGGAAACTGGGTTTTGCGATTTTCCACTGATTCACGGGTCCCCAGGCAGAAGGTGACATCATGGAGCGGCGGGAGTTTCTTCAAATCGCGGCTGGGGCCGGCGCGGTACTTGCCGCCGGCCGGTCATGGGCCTTTCCGCGGCCGGCTGCATCGCACTTCGGTCTGCATCCTTTCGTCCAGTCGCACCCCGAGGCGGTCTTCGTATTCCGTACCAACGTGGTCGACAGGAAGGACGCGGCGGCGAAACAGTTGATCGGAAAGACCCTGGCCAAACAACTGTTCGCGCTCGAGGACGGGCCGGGGATTCCTCTGTCGAGCAAGATCGCGATCAAGCCCAACCTTACCCACAACAACGGGTCGGGAGACACCTACGCCATCATTACCGACCGGGAGTTCCTGGGCGGGATGATCGACGGGATGAAGGAGACCGGTTTCTCGGCCGGCCGGATGTACATCCGCGACGGAATGGGAACTCACCAGACCGACACGAAGTACCAGGACATGGCCGCGCGCACCGGCGTTCACTACGACGACTCCGCCCATCGGGAGACCGCATTCAAGGACTGCCCCGACGGAGTGGTCTTCAAGCGCGTGGGATACATGGGCCCCTTCATGTATCCGGAGGCTTACATTATCAACGTGGCGAAGTTCAAGACGCACAGCATGGGACTGACGCTCTGTGTCAAGAACCTTCAGGGGCTCACAGTCTCGCCGTACTTGCAGTTCTGTCGGGAGCTGCGGCAAGAAATCGCCGACGATTTCCAGCCCGATGCTCAGGAACATTGCGATGCTCTCTACGAGCAGCACAAGAAGGCCGGGATTCCCCGGTGGGATCATGAGAAGGCCGCCTCGATGGAGATGTGGGTCCAGCACGCGCTGGACAACTTCTCGGTTGTCAAGTCGGCGGTCGGGCTCCATGTCATCGAAGGGATCAGCGGGCAGAACGGCAATGCCTTCACGAGCGGGCCGGGCCCGGGGGGAACCGCCGAAGTGTTCCTCACGAACCTGGTGCTTTTCGGTAAAGATCCTTTCCGGCTCGACATCGTCGGTCACTGGCTCGGCGGCCACGAGCCGGGCAACTTCGGCCTGTTCCACCTGGCCAAAGAGCGGGGGCTCTCCACGGCGCTCGATCCGCGAAACATTCCGATCTACCTCTGGGAAACGAGCGGGCCCAAGCTCACGCCGCTTACGGACCTGGAAAAGTTCCGGACGCCGCTGACCTCCCCCTATCTGCCCAAACCGGGAGAGCCGAGCTATCATCTGTGTAACGAGCCCTACACCTACCCGAGCGAGCCCGCTGCGGTATCCCTGAAGGGCGGGGAGCGGCCCGCGCTGCGGTTCCTCGGATGTATGCGCACGCGGGACAGTGAGAGCACTGCGGTGCTGGAATACACGCTTCCCTCCTCTGCCGAGGCGGCGCTGGACGTGTACGATGCTGCCGGACAGCGCGTGCGCAGGCTGGCTGCAGGGCCGGTTTCACGGGGGCTACACATGGCGTCGTTCGAGACCCGAGGGGTCGCGGCGGGGCAATACTTTTGCAGCCTGCGCGTGGCCGGGTATTCCTCCAGCGTTGCGATTCAGGTGGTCCGGTGAAGACAGCTTCACCGAAGTCCAACTGCCCGAACTGCCCAGGTGCGTCTCTCGCGGCGCTTGCTGGGCCGATTTCGACGGCGATGGCTTCGTGGATATCTTCTGGCCGAACAAGAGCCGGCAGACGATCACCAACGTCGAAATCAATCGCCTGGTCACGATTCACTTCACTGCGTCACCCTGATGCCGGGACGTTGTTATGAAGAAAACCTCGCTTTGTATTCTGGCCGTACTCATTGCCACGAGCGTTGCCGTTGCGGCCGATGATCCTCCCGACCAAGCCCTGGAATGGAAAGCGGGCGTGGCCTCCGCGGTGATTACGCCGAAGCGCCCGCTTCAGATGGCCGGGTATGGGGGCCGCAAAGAGCCGGCCGAAGGCACCGAGCAGGACCTGTTCGCCAAAGCCTTGGCGATTGAAGACGGCGAAGGCCGCCGCCTGGTGCTCATCACCATGGACCTGATCGGCGTGATCGACCGTCTGCGGGAGACTGTTGCCGAACGGGTTGAAGAGCAGTACAAGCTCCCACCGCATGCCCTGGTGATGAACGCCTCACACACTCACTGTGGACCAGCTTACGGCCGCGACGACGCCAAAGACTATTTCGACGGGCTGACCAACACTCTGGTCGAACTGGAGGGCTGAGTGTGTCAGCAACGCCATGGGTTTTCTCGGATTCAGGCTTGATGGTGGAAGGTGGGATGCGCCGATGGTATTATCGCCAGCAAGTCCAGCCTGGGTCGGTTCCGGGCTCACCGTACATGTGAAATGTCGGCTTGAGGAGTTGGCCCATGTCACGGAAACCGGCAATGCTCCGTGGTTCCACCACGCGAAGACAGTTCCTCCAGCGGTCGGCGACGACGGCCGCCGGCGTGGCTCTGGCAATTCCTTTATTTGTTCCCGGGTCCGCGCTGGGCATTGGGCGCACGGCTCCGAGCGAGCGCATCACCCTGGGTTTCATCGGCCTGGGCTGGAAAGGCTTTGAGGGCTGCTGGGGTTCGCTCCTGCAGACCTTCATCGCCGACAAAAGCGCCCAGGTGCTGGCCGCGTGCGACGTGGACCGCCGTTACCTGGGGCGGGCGAAACAGTTCGTCGACCAGACCTACGGCACCCAGGATTGCGCCACGTATCGCGACTTCCGGGACCTCATCGTACGTCCCGACGTGGACGCGGTCGTGATTGCCACGCCGGACCATTGGCACGCGGTCCAGACCATCCGGGCCTGCCGTGAAGGCAAAGACGTCTTCTGCGAGAAACCGCTTTCCCTGACCGTCCGCGAGGCCCGCGCCATGGTCCAGGCAGGGCGGCGTTACCAGCGCGTCGTGCAAACCGGCAGCCAAAGCCGATCCAATGGCCGCGTCCGCTTTGGCTGCGAGGTCGTCCGCCAGGGGCGCATTGGTGAGGTTCGCGAAGTGCACGTCACTTGCGGGCCGCCATCCGTGCCCTGCAACTTGCCCGCCGAACCGGTCCCGGATTACCTGGACTGGGACCTGTGGCTGGGCCCCGCCCCCTGGCGTCCCTATCATTCGCAAATTCACCCGGTGCATTTCCGGGCCTGGTTCGACTACTCCGGTGGGGGCATGACCGATTGGGGTGCGCACCATTTCGACATCGCGCAGTGGGCGCTGGGGATGGACCACACCGGCCCGGTCGAAATCATCCCGCCCGACGGCCAAGACCACGAGCACCTGACGCTCAAGTACGCCAACGGCGTCGTGGTGCGCCACACGGGCCACGACGTCGGCCAAGGCGTCACGTTTTTCGGGAGCGAGGGCCGCGTGAGTCTGATGGCCGTATCTGGCCGGACGGTTTTTGAGCCTGAGGAGTTGGGCCGCGAATGTCGCGACCTGGAAACGCGGAGCAACGATCCTTTGGCCAACAAGGGACACTACGCGAATTTCCTGGAGTGCATCCGCACTCGGAGAAAGCCGGCGGCAGACGTAGAGATCGGCTGTCGTACGGTGACGGTCTGTCATCTGGCCAACATCGCCCACGCCCTGAAACGTCCGTTGCGGTGGGATCCGGTCAAGGAGGAGTTCCCCAACGACGCCCAGGCCAACCGCTGTCTTGCACGCGCCCAACGCGAACCGTGGCAGATTTGACAAGCAGCTTTGCAGTCGAGCGGCGGCAAACCCGATACGGGACTCGCCGAACGGGCTCGTGCACGTCGCAGATGGCCACCGCGTGGGGTCAAATAATTGAGGCAACGTCGAAACCCCTTGAAAAGGCGGCTTTCACGCTCGCCCGCAGCATGAATCTCAGACGACGTTCGGGGGCGACATAGCAGTCGCGGAACCTCTCCCATCAACCTCCGACCTCGCCGTCCCCGCCTCAATCGCCCCGCCTGGGCGGGGAGTGAGAGGTGGGTAAATGGCAAAACGTGCGTGAACGCTGAGAGGGCTTCGAAAGGTCGCTGTCCCTCGCTTGCGCTTCGGGTTGGTATGCTATTTCCTGGGAGTTGCCTAAGTCCTTATTCCTCGGCTTTTCAGAGCGCGTTTGTCCTGGCAGGTTGAGCCTTTACAGTTTTATGAGGCCCGTGGGGCGGGATGAAAAGGTGCCTCATGGCAGATCTGGCCCGCCTCGTCGGCTTGGAGCACGGCTCGCATCGATCCTGGCGATCACCTTGTCCTGGCCGTCCACGTCGGGCCAATCCTGCGGTCGGTACTGTTCGTGGAGGTGCATGTCTGTTTCACCGTTGCTTGAGGGTTGTTTCCGGGTCGTTTGGCTGCTGTTCGGGCCACATCCTGCCATTAGTATATGGCGGATGCCATACCATGTCAAGGGTTTGGTTGACGGTGTCCGGCATTTGCCATATCGTGAGATCGCCAGATGGAGGTGAATCATGCTCAGCGACCAACTCCGAGAAGCAATCGAAGCGTCCGAGGACACGTACTACCGCATCGCCAAGGATGCCGGGGTGGACTGGGACACACTTCAGCGGTTCGCAGACGGCAGGCGCCCGAACATCCGCATCGACACGGTGGATAAGCTGTGCGAGCAGCTTGGGCTAGAACTGCGGCCGAAGAAAGGACGAACGGGACGGCGTTCGAGATGATCGCGCCGAGGGGCCCCACGGGGTCGCCAGGATTGAGCCACCTCCCCCCGGCCTCGCCTCGCCGGGGAGGTAGCTACCCTCTCTCCCGCGCTTTACCATTTTCTCGCGTTAAGATAGGCAAACTGCCCCGTCATGCCCCGGCCGCCACCTGGCTGGCAGTTCGTCACCTCGGAATTTTCCTGACCGTCACGGATTTTGGGGAGGGCAATTGCTCCTGACAAAGTTTACGAAAAAGGCCATGATCCACCAAAGGCAT
>JBDRTC010000099.1:0-2442 GCA_043824335.1 Planctomycetota bacterium
GTTTCGGGCGTGCCCTTGGTGACGACGTTGAACTGGTCGACCCCGCCGATCCTCGCTACGCGGCCGTCGATCTTGCGGGCGAAATCCCACGGCTCCTGGTTGCCGCCGACGCTCTTTGGGGCGAGCGTTTCGGAGGCGTCGCAGCCGTTTGCGACAATGGGCTCCTCGATTCCCAGCGTGCCGCCGCAGGTGTGGTAGGTCACCTTGAAGCCGAGGCCATGGAGGGCGTCGTGGATTCGGCGATCGTAGGGGAGGCAGAATTCCCGGTGCAGCGAGGGCGAGAGGACCGTCGAAGAGCCCGCCCCGCCGCCGGTCTCCACCAGGTCGAACTTCGCCCCCCTCATCGACTCGATGAACCGGAGCTTTTTTTCGAGGAGAATGCCCAGGAAGTCGTGTAGCCAATCGGGCTGGTCGATCGCGCGGAGGATCAGCTCGTTGACGTCCATGAGGCAGCAGGCGTGCTGCCACGGGCCGACCTGATCGCCCCAGACAAACCCGCGCAGGATCCCGCGGTCGCCGATCTCGTCGTAAAGCACTTCGATCGGCTTCAGGTCGAGCCGGGGGACGGGCATGTATTGGCGGATGAGCCGGATATCGTCGTCGCGCTTGACGAGGTATTCGGTGATCCAGGTCGTCTTGCGGTCGCCGGCCGTCTTGTAGGTGAGCGCTGCCTCGGGCGTTCGGATCGTGTGATGGACGATACGGTTCTCCGGGTCGTCGCTTACGATCTCCGCCTCGTCGATCCACTCAGGCGTGGAGAACTTGGCAAAATCGGCCTCGATCAGCCAGAACTGGCCCATCGACTCGAAGTACTGGATCTGGGCGTCCATGCCGAACCGCTCGAACGCCTCGAGCGGGCCGATCCCGCCGAGGTGCTCGTCCAAGTGATACGGCTGCCACTGGTGCACCGAGACGGGCAGGCGGTCGGGCTTCTCGCGGTTCAGCGCACAGAGCAGGCGGTCTTTGCTGGTCATGGGCTTGGGCATGTTTATTGCTCCTTACGCGGCATGATGCGTTCAACCCGACCCCACGGGGCGCAGCCCGTGGGCGTTTGGGAGCTGCGCACCATCGCTATGATCCCCGATGATTCCTCACCACTCACCACTCACCGCTCACCCCTCACCACTCATCCCTCCCTTTCTCATACGTCCCGAATTCTTGAATCGCGTCGAACATCGCCAGGACGTTTTCCAGCGGCGTCTCTTCGAGGATCGTGTCGTGGCTGGCGCCGGCCACGTAGCCGCCGCCGGGCTTCATGATATCGAGCACCTCGCGGGTCTTCTCGCGCACCAGCGCCGGGTTGCCTTTGATGAGCACGTGGTGGGAATCGATCGCCCCGTTCAAAAGGATCTTGTCGCCGAACTCGGCCTTGAGCCTTTTGGGGTCCATCCCGCCGCAGCAGGGTTGCAGGGCGTGCAGACCGTCCAGCCCGATCTCGATCATCGCAGGAATCAGGTCCGAAAAGCCGCCGCAGCAGTGCATCATCACCTTGAGCCGGTAGTCGTGTCCCAGGTTGACGAGCCGTTCGAGGTGCGGGAGGAGGAACCGGCGGAACATGGCTGCGCTTAAGAGCGGTCCCCGCTGGCTGCCGAAATCGTTTCCGAGGAAGAAGACGTCGATGGCCTCGGCGGCCGCGTCGAAGATGTTTTGGCTCACGGCGGCGTAATAGTCGACGAGATGCCCGAGCAGGGCGTCGACCAGCTCGGGCTCGTCGTACATCTTCAGGTACATGTTCTCCATGCCCAGGAGATCGACGAGATCGTGCCAGAAGGGCGACCAGTCGCCGCCGAGAATGGCGTAGCGATTGCCGTAGGCGTCGGCTTCCGAGCGGACGTGGGAGACGTCCGTCCAGGCCGGATCGGGCCAGGGGTAGGCGTGAACTTCATCGAGCGTGGCGTGGGAGAGCGGATGCTCGATCGGCTGACCGTAGCCGAGCCCGGCGCGCTTCACGCCGAACGGCGTAACGGAGGTGACGCCCGGCTCCAGCTCGATCTTGGGCCCGGCGTCCCGGGCGAAGACGCGGCGGAAATCGTCGCCGAAGCGGAGGCGCAGGCCCTCGTCGTCGAGGTCCAGCTCCCGCTTGGCCTTTTCCCAGAACTCCGCCGAGGCCCCGCACCAGGCAGGCACCCGGTCGGGCTCCTCGTGCCGGAAAGCGGCCAGAACGCGGTCGCGCGAGTTCATCACGTCTGCTTCCTCAGCGGCCTTGGCGAAGAGACGGCCTCAGCCTATCGGAACGCACGCGACGAGACAAGCCAGTCGCGAACGATTCCCACTCGAATCGGACGTCAAGCAGACCACGCAATCCCGCGTCTCAGGATGAACGGCCGGTTCGGATTGGCCTTGTCGTGGTTCCCGGTGGCTGGTGTAATGGTTTCCAGAGACTTTCCCTGGAGTGCAAGGCAAGGCCGGCTTCCCGCAGTTTGAAAGCGTGGGTCCTGTAAT
>JBDRTC010000100.1:0-15008 GCA_043824335.1 Planctomycetota bacterium
CGGCCGGCGGAGAGTCGACGTAGAGGAGGTCGGCCATCAGCCCTTCGATCTCGTCTCGGGTGATCACCACGTCGCGTACGATCGCCCCGAGGACCCATCCGACCAGATAGCCCAGCGTTGGAGGAAGCGAGACGATCGGCCGCGTCGAACAGGGTTTTTGTGTTTCGCACGGCGTCGGCGTGCGTGAACGTCTTGTGGTTGAACCGCACCCAGTAGGTGTTGTAGAGGACCGACACGCCTTCGAGCGACTCTGCCAGCCTCTTGGGGTCGTCGAAACGGAAGGGGTGTACCTCGACGGCGTCGCCGAAGGGATTCCGGCGCCTGGGAGAATTGGTGAGTGTGATCACCCGGCGGCCTTCGCTCAAGAGACGCCGCGCAATGTACTTGCCCGAGTACCCAAAAGCCCCGGTGACCGCATGAAGCCGATCCCCCGACATAACAACCTCCCCTCGACCTTGCCAGCGGCCCGCTCCGGCGCCGCGAACCGTCCCCAGTGTATCATCTTTCTTGCGAGCTCCCTAGCGTTGCCAAGCGGCGGGCAAGAGGGTTCAGGGTTCAGAATATTGCTTCGGACGGTGATCGCGTATCCAAGCGAATGTGCCGGTTGTCCATTGTTACCACGAGATGTCGGAACGAAAGTCCCGAACCCCGAACCCTCTGGGCCACCACACTTTGCGTTCTCACCATCTGTTTGGCCCGCTTCGAGACTACGGGACGAAGGGCCAGGGCTCCCGTTTCGCAGGCATTGCACGGCACGCGCCCCACGCGGTCGGATTGACAGGCCGATCTGCGGCCAGGTAGGATTGCGCTTCGCAGGGCGATTAGCTCAGTTGGTTAGAGCGCCACGCTTACAACGTGGATGTCGGCGGTTCGACTCCGTCATCGCCCACTGAGAAGGCCCCCTGACTGCACTTGTCAGCGGGGCCTTTTGTACGCTGCAATCGCCTGGAGGCCCGACGCTTCGCCGCTGCCGTCATTTTGGGACCGGTCGCCCGTCGCAACCGCAGTTTGTTCGTCTGCGTGGGTGAGCGTATAGTGGGAGAGTGGAAATGTCCTTCGACTTCACATAGGGTGGAAAAAATCGAGCGTGAAACGGACGTTTAAGCATCCGATCGCCCGTAGGCGTTTCTTGGCGACCTCGCTCAAGGCCGGGATTGTGTCGACGTGGCCCCTCGCCTCGCGCGGCAGCCTGGCCGCCGAAGAGGAACCGTTGTTTCTCGAGGGGTACACGGACCCGATGAGTGTCTGCCCGGGAGAACGAATCCGCTTCCACGTTTCGACGAATGCCAAGGACTATTCACTCCAGATCGTGCGTGTTGGCGGGGAAGAGGAAGTCGTTTGGAAGCGGGAGGACTTACCGGGTGGCGTGCATCCGGTCGTCGAGCGAATCACTCGCAACATCCTCGACCATTTGTCAAGATAGAACTCTTTGGACTAGTGGACTTGTGCATAGTCCTCCAGTGACCGGGGAGTGCATCCCGATGCGGACTGCGACGATCTGCTCTTGTTGGCTCCTCTTGCTTTTTTGGGGCTCAACTTCGCTTCCCGCCGAACCACCGCCGGTGATCCGCGACGCTCCGCCCATGCTGTCGCCGGAACAGTCGCTTCAGGCTCTTGTGCCCAGGCCGGGTTTCAAAGTGGAACTGATGGCGGTCGAGCCGCTGGTGATGGACCCGGTCGACGTGGCCTGGGGCCCGGACGGCAAGATGTGGGTGGTGGAGATGGCCGACTACCCGCTCGGGTTGGACGACCAGGGCAAGCCCGGCGGCCGTGTCCGCTTTCTCGAAGATACCGACGCCGACGGCCGCTACGACAAATCGACCCTCTTTCTCGAAAACCTAAACTTCCCCAACGGCGTCATGCCTTGGCGGCAGGGCGTGCTCGTGACCTGCGCGCCTGAGATCTTCTACGCCGAAGACACCGACGGTGACGGCAGGGCGGATCTTCGCCGGCCCGTGCTGGTCGGCTTTGGGGAGGGGAACCAGCAGCACCGTGTCAATCATTTGCGCGTGGGGCTCGACAACTGGGTCTACGCAGCCAACGGCGACGGCGGGGCCGGGGCGAACGGCGTGATCAGGTCGGTCCGGACGGGCGAGACCATCGATATCCGCGGCCGCGACCTGCGATTCCGTCCCGGGGATGGATCGCTCGACGTCGTGACCGGCCAAGCCCAATTCGGCCGCGATCGCGACGACTGGGGTAACTGGTTCGGCTCGAACAACAACGACCCGGGATGGCACTACGCGCTGGTGGATCACTATATCCGCCGCAACCCCTACGTGGCGGCTCCGCCGGCTCGAATCTCTCTGGCGGAAGCGCGCATGGCGTATCCGGCCGGGCGCGTGGTTACCCACCACACCATCGACCAGCCGGCCATGCTGCCCGAAGGCCAGCCGGGCCACTTCACGTCGCTCGGCGGCATGACGTGCTATCGGGATGACCTGTTCGGGCTGCCTTTCCTCAGCAACTATTTCGTGAGCGACTCGGTGTTCAACGTGGTTCACCGCATGACGGTTTGGCCGCGAGACGCCACCTTCTTCGGCAAGCGAGCGCGGGACGAACAACGCTCCGAGTTCCTCGCCTCCAGGGACCCGTATTTCCGCTGCTCGACTCTGCGGACCGGCCCCGACGGCGCGCTTTGGGTCGTCGACATGTACCGTGTTGTGATCGAGCATCCGGAATGGATCAACGACGACCTGGAGCGGCTGCTCGACCTGCGAGCGGGGCACGAGAGGGGACGCATCTACCGAATTTACCCCGAGCACAAGTCGCCTCGCCCAATCCGACGTCTCGACCGGTTCGACACCTTGGAGCTGGTGGCGGCCCTGGATCACCCCAACGGCTGGCAGCGCGACCTCGCCCAGCAAATGCTCATCTGGCGGGCAGACACGGCGGCTGTCGAACCACTTGAGCAGATGGTCGTGAGCAGCCCGCGGGCATTGGCCCGACTGCACGCCCTGTGTACACTCGACGGCCTGGGGGCGTTGCGGGCCGAGATCGTCCGGCAGGCGTTGGGCGATCGTCATCCGGGCGTTCGCCGGCACGCCGTCCGCCTGAGCGAACCGTTCCTGAATTCCACGCCGGCCCTCGGCGAGGCATTCCTGAAGCTGGTGGACGATCTCGACCCCCAAGTCCACATGCAACTGGCTTATAGCCTGGGTGAGTGGAATGACCCACTTGCCGGACAGGCTTTGGCCCAACTGGCCTTCGCGCATGCCGACGATCCGTACCTGAGTGCCGCGGTGATGAGCTCCGCCACGCCGCACCTGAGCCGGATGATCGCCCAGACTCTGTCCGATTCGAGCAAGACTGCCGCCCGAGCCCAACTGCTCGGCAAGCTCTTGAAGCTGGCTGACGACATGGAGGCTTGGCCCGACGCAGCCGCCGCACTGGATGCCGCGCGCCGCCGGCCCATCAGCCAGTGGGCCGAGGAACTGCTGGCTCAGGCAAAGCCGTCCGAAGCAATCCGGGAAGCGTTGGAGAAATACGAACCCGTGCTCGAAATGGCCGGTGACCCCGACCGGGGCAAGCAGGTGTTTGTTGAGGCCACGTGTTCCACCTGCCATCGCCTGGGCGACGTGGGCCGCCCGATCGGTCCCGATTTGCGGGCGCTGGTCGACCGTTCGCCCCAATTCTTGCACGTCGCCGTGATCGATCCCAATCGGGCCGTGGTCAGGAAGTACCAGGAATACACGGCCGTGACCGCCGACGGTCTCACCATTTCCGGCATGTTGCTGGAGGAAACCAGCACGAGCATCACGCTGGCCGACTTGGGCGGCGAGTCGCAGGTCATCCTCCGGAAGGATCTCGAAGAGCTGGTTTGCCTGGGCCGTTCACACATGCCCGAGAAGCTGGAGGCAAAGCTCGACCTCCAGCGGATGGCGGACCTGTTTGCCTTCATCGGCCGGATGGGACCGCCAGCCGAGCAAGCCAGGCCCCCCAGCCCCGAGCCGGTCGTGCACAAGCCTGAGTTGATCCGGGCCGAAGAGAACGGCTCCCTGCGGCTCTTGGCGGCCAGGAGCGAGATCCACGGGGCCAAGATCCGTTTCAACCCCGAGTTGAACGTCCTTGCCTGGTACCGAGACCGGCCCGACGACTACGTGGCCTGGTCAGTCGACGTGGCCACCGAAGGTACCTACGAGGTGTGGATCGAGTGGGCCCAGATCGACCAGTACGCCGGCAACCCGTTCGCCGTGGAAGTGGAAGGGACGTCCCATCGCGTGACCGGAACGTTCCCCAGCACCGGCGGCTGGGAGAAGCGCCGGAGGCAAGAATTCGGCTCCCTTCGGCTGGCGGCCGGGCGCCATCGCGTCGTCCTCCGCCCCGAGGGGCCCATGAAGGAGGAACTTTCCGACCTGGTCGAGATTCGCTTGGTGCCGGCAGCCGCCGAGCCTTAGCACCGCCAACCCCGCGCCCACGCGAGACAATTCGGCGGGTCCTAGCGCGTCGGCTCCGCCGTGCGACCTTCGGCGTGATTTCTCACGCAGCGAAATCCGATGTCGGGATGCGCGAAACAGGCGTCGGCAAAACTGCCCGGCGATTCGCACGCACGGTATGCAGACCGGCAACTGTCGGCGCTGGAATTCCATGCTCCGCCCCGGACGACGTATTTCTCGCCGTCGGCCGGGCCGCGAGGGTTTCTCGCCGGGCTCCGCTTGTAGTAGTCCTCGTCGTATCGATCGTTGCACCACTCCGCGAGGTTCCCGTACATATCGAACAGGCCCCATGGGTTGGGTTCCTTTTGTCCGACGGGGTGCGGCTTTTCGCTTGCGTTCTCCTTGTACCAGGCGCATTTCTTCAGCATGCGGCTGCCGCTGCCGAAGAAGTAATCGGTAGGCGTTCCCGCCCGACAGGCATATTCCCATTCGGCCTCGGTGGGGAGCCGGTACCCGTTCGCCTCAAAACTGCATTCTCCCGTTTCCTCGTCATAGCAGGGTTCGAGGTCTTCGGCGAGCGAACGGGCATTGCAGTAGAAGGCCGCCTCGATCCAACGTATCTGTTCGACGGGACGCCTCGGGGCTTTGAAGCGAGCGGGGTTGCCGATCACCAGCTTGGTATACTGCTCCTGGGTGAGTTCACATCGATCCATCAGAAACGGATCGACCCAGACGTCGTGGGCGGGGCTCTCATCGGCGTAATTTCGGTTGCTTCCCATCAAGAGCCGACCCCCGGGAACCAGAACCATCTCGATGCCGCTCTTGGTATGGATTACCTCGGGCGTCTCATCCGAGGGCCGGGATTCGACGGTCCCCCGACCGCGCAGGACAAGCACAACCACGAGCACTACCAGGAGCAGGCCCAACGTGATTCCGGTAATGACCAGTCGCTTGGCCATGGTCCTTCCTTGTCTTGACAATGCCCCAGACTTCGACGAGTCCTCATTCCTCCGGGTCTCTGTTCCTCAACACTCCTCGGCAAAGTCTGCCGATCGCGGTCACGTAGTGCTTCAACTCCTCTTGCCCGGCCTCCCTTCTCTCTTGGCAGAGCCCGGACAGCAAGACCGCGGCGCTTCTGTACACCTTCAACGTGTCCTCCTGGAATTGGGCGACCGCCCTCACCTGCTCGGCAAGTCGATCGAGGTGTTCCCGATCCGTCTTCAACCGCTCAGGCTGCTCCTCGGCGATCCGCTTGATCTCGTCTGCCGTTCCGCATCCGTAGGCGTAGCGACTCATCTTCACGTTCTTCAGCTTCTCGCAACAGGTGCCCACGCCGCCTGTAAACTCGGTGTTCTCCGCGCTTTCCTGCTTCTCGTTCATCTCCGCATCGACACCGGCAACGGCCTTCGTAAACCTCCGATACTCGTTTAAGCGGGACTCCAGCCTGGTCATGATCGCCTTGGCGTCCTCGGTGAGGTCGGTCACGTAGTCCGGGTTCTTTTCGACTCGCTCCAGATGGTCCTTCCAGGTCTCCTTCAGATCGTTCACGGTTCCACACACGTCTCGGTGTTTCGTGGTTCTGGTCCCCTGGCGGACCCCTTCCAGGCCTTCGGTCTCCAGGAGGTAGGCATTGGGACCGGAACCAAGTGCTTCACGGTATACGTCCGTGGGAGTCACGATCTCTGCGGGCGTGTCTTCCGTGCGGGCGTACAGGTACATGAACAGGTGATCAAACGTGCCGCTCCAGGAGCAGGCGAAAACGAAACGGTCGCCCCGTGCATCATTGACGCGATACTTCCCACGCACGTGGCCGGCCAACCGCCACACGCCCGGATAAGCGGGTTTCCAGTCGCTTATGTATTGACCGCTTGCACTGTAGATTTTCTTGATCGGCTCATAATGCCAGTTGTTCTGATGGGGCAGCAGGCCGACGAAGATGCTCTTCCCCTGAAACGCCGCACTTACCTCGGTGATCGAGAGTGAAACCGGCTTTCCGTGCCGACCGGCCGCTTCGTCGTCGGAACTGATGGAAATATCCCCCGCCTGGTCCACGGACGGGTACGTCATGACGCTCATGAAACTACCGTCGCCGCTGAAGGCAATGGCCATGTTGTCCCGGGGGAGCGGTATCTTGGAGCCCGGTTTCAGCTTCGACGAATCGCAGATGAAATCTTCGCCGAACTCGCTGGGAACGACCACTAGCTGACTCCGGCTCCCGACGGCAAGCCGGCCGGCATTCTCTCTCGGCTCGGCTTCAACCCAATGCCTGCCGCCGGCGAGATGATAGCCCACCATGACCGTCTTCTTCTGCGGTGATCTTGCACCGTACTCCACGACAACCTCTTGGGCGTGGTTTCTCAAGATCCGGACAGACTTCGCCCCCTCGGATCTCCGGCCCTCCATATCGTATTCATGCAGCGCGATTTCACGCGGGGCTCCACCGGCCGTCTTGGCCCGGAGGAAGGCTCCGTTGCCGTCGCTCACCGGGAGATACAGCCACAGGTGCCGGTTCTCCACGACGCAGTCGCCCTTGAATCGATAGTCCTTGCCGGCGTCGGCGGGGAGACGATCCCACGTGGATTGATCCTCCAGCGCTGCAAACGCGCGGCCTTTTGTCTTGTACGGGCGTCCGGTATCCCAGACAACGACTCCCTCCTCCACGGCTTGCTTCCCCCCCTCGCTGCGGGAAAGGGTCTCCCGGGCAAGTATTGTCCCGGCCGGCTCCAGAATGCACATTAGGCCGAACGTCAAAAGAGCTGCCGAAAACAGAAGAGCCGCCCTATTCCTCAACATGCTTTCTCTCCTTCCAGGTCCGTGGCAGTCAATACGTTCACAGTAGGGTAACCGTCACCTTGGCAATAGCTTACATCGAGCGGACGGATCCTGCCAGAGTTCATCGCGACCAGCAGCGAGAGTATCGCCGGCTCGTGAAATATCGCAAGGTCATGCTGGGGAGGCTTAATCGTGTCCAAAACAACGTCCGCGCGCTTTTCAACAGGCGCGGGATGTCCATGGTGAGTGGCCAAAATCCGAACCTTTTCCAAGGCGCGATCTGGCGGCGGTCGGGCCTGGCTTCGACCTCCGCCCCCGGGGGGCAGCTACGAGGTCACTGAGCCGCTATAATCGTGGGCGTCGGCATTCTTCTCTGGATACTACGCCCATGACCGATGTCGCCCGTAGCCATGTTCAGGGACGTGCAGTTTGGGCCGTTCGTCCGGCATGGATCAGGGCCTGAACGGCTACTACCGTGAAGCGCGCGTTTGTGTGATCAGCAAGGCTATGGCAAAGGAAGGGAAGAAACCGGCGGCGGCCGATATTCCTGAATCCGCGACCGGGAAGGCGAAGGCTGCCCTGGCCCGGCCGCCGTATACCGCGTTGCTGTTGGGAATTCAACCGGAATAGAAGGTTGAAGATAGGGATGGCATCTCAACATTCAACATTGGGAGACGAAATGTCAATCATTACAGGCAGCCACCGCTCGGACAGACGTGGAATGCAACGGTTGCGAAACATCCATATAGCGGTTGCCATTCTGGGCTCATTCTTGTGCCTTGACCGGGTGTCGGCGGCGGAAAGCAGGCCCGACAAGAGACCGATGTTGCAGGTGCCACTGGCGGATTCCAAGCCCGTGGTGGATGGAATGCTCGAGGAGCCGTGCTGGAAGGATGCGGCAAAAACAGGTCCGCTTCAGGTCACACTGGAAGAGCCGTCGAAGGCGGCAACGGAGGCGTTCGTGTTGCGCGACGCCGACCATCTCTATGTGGGTGTAAGCTGTGCGGGGAAAGACGCGGCGGAGGGAATGGGCCGGGAGCACACATCTTCATTCACGCCCGGGGGAATTGCAGGATACGCGAAAAGCGAACACGACAGGCTGCTCGGGGCCCATTGGGCAGGCAAGCCAGTCGCGCCCTCGAAGGAAGTGGAATTCGTCGAGCTCTCGATCGACTCCAACGGCGATGGGAATTCCTACTACCTGATCCGGATCACCCCGGAGGGTGGTGGCACACTCGCCTGTTCCTACAATGAACATACACCCCCCTGGCGCGACCTGACGTGGCAACCGCATTTCAAGTCGGCCGTGGCAAAGGGCACCGGTGCGTGGGCCGTCGAGTTCGCTCTTCCGCTCGGCATCTTCAACAAGAACAAGACGCTCGCATCGAAGATCGGGTTCAACATCCGACGAGCCGGCATGCCCGGCGGCGAGACCCATTGCTGGCAGGGCACGCCGGCGAATATCGAGGAGTGGGGAATACTGACGGGCATCCCGGCGCGGAAGAGTCTCCCCAAGCCCGACTATGCAAGCCCCCACACGCTCTACCGCGTCCCACCGAAGGCGAAGAGATCGTCACTTGCCGAAAAGCAGCGGCGGACGATACGGCTTGGACCCGGTTCCACTCACGCTGGCACGACTGGCCAGGTGAAGCTGGAACTTGAGGGGTTTCTACTGGAGGGCGATCCTCATGCGCGGGGCATCATCTGGGATCTTGCCGTTGACCGGCGGAAGGGCGAGCTTTACGTGCTCTCCGATCCGAGACCGGTTCGCGAGGCGCCCGAGTTGCGAGTCTTCGATCGCCAAGGCGACTACTTGCGGACGATCATGCCGCTGAACCCAACCTTACCGCGTTCGAGCGTGCGGGACCTCTGCCGAACGACGGCACGGGAAGGGGAGACCGAGTTGGTCATCCCCAAAATGTACGAGACACTCTGCGGTTCGCTCTCGATGTACGGCGCCTGGTGGAACCTCCCGCAGAAGATCGCGGTGGCGCCGGACGGCGACCTGATCATGTCGAATATCTACCGCGGCGTATTGTGGAGGATGAAGCCGGACGGAAGTTTTCCCCCGGAGGGGTGGACCTCGATTTACGATCCAGGTCGAAACGAACCGTTCGAAAGCACCGACTGGACCCAGGGCGTTTTGATGGCTCCGGATCTGAAAAACTACATGCCCTTTCACTCACTGCGTTACCCTTACTTCTGTTTTGCCCCCAACGGCATTCTGTACATATCGGCGGGCCAGAGTGCGCTTACCACGAAGCGATACGGCTTCTATTGGGAAGTGAGCGCGCAAGAGACAAACTACCACTGGGACGTGAGCCCAAAAGAGGAAAGGGGGGCCCATGTCTGGAAGTGCCGAATGCAACCGGGCGCGGCGGTTGACAAGCTCGACTCTTTCGGCGGCTTCGCCGAACCGAGCGGGCTGGTCCTCGACGGAAACCATCTGATCGTGGCGGATGCCGGGAACAACCGCCTGCAGGTACTCGGCGAAGACGGCCGCCCGACTGCTTCGATAACGCACTATGTCCACGAAGGAGAGAAGCACCCGATATACGACCCAACCGCTCTGGCGATCGATGCCCAAAGGAGCCTCTATGTGCTCGTGGGGTCGGACAAAAGACCAAAGGACCAACGCGCCGAACGCACTCTGGGGTTGTTGCAGCGGGACGTGAACGCCACGGCGGGGAAACCTCCCGAGGCCCCCAGGAAACTGATCAAGCTCAAGAGTTGGAAAGAGCCCCAGCTTATCGCGGTCTCCGGGCCCTTGCATCCGGACGTACTGCAAGTCGCCGTGGACGCCGGCGTATCCCCGCCGCTGGTTTGGGTGGCCAACGCCACCGGACCGGGGAGTCTCATGCAACTGGTGGGCAACGACCTTTCGGTGAAGAAGGAATGGGTGGACGACGGCCGGGCGCTCTCCTGTCCCAGGCAAAGCGGCGACCAGCCGATTCTCAACATCGACCCGGCAACGGGCCACCTCTACATCGAAGACGACTCGAACCACCGCCTCAAGCAGTACGGGACAGTCTACCGGATCGACCAGGAAGGGAAGGTGCTCAAGAAGTGGCCACTCCAGTTCTTCGACGCCGGAGGTTTGAAGATGACCTCTCCTTGGTTCACGTTGAATCACGATCGCCATTTCCGTTATCCGAAGGAGCCGCTGTTTGTCGACTCCATCTTCGGAAAAGACGGCCGCGTTTACCGGTGGAAACTGGGGAAAGCCGGGGTGGAGCTGCTCCGCTTCGACCGCGCGGGGAAACCGATTCCCTTCACGGCCACGGGGACGAATGCCTTGTTCGTCGACCACGCCATGCAGGTAAACTTCTGGCACGATGTCTATCACGGCATGGACGTTGACCGGCACGGCAATATCTACTATGTCGCCAAAGTGGACGTCGATTCCAAGTCGCGGCCCGTGAGTGCGTACGTCGCCTTGAACCGCCAGATCAACGTATACGACGCGGACGGAAACCTGCAAAAGCGGGGCCTCCTGGCTTTGGAGTGCGTGCGTGGCATCCAGGTCGACGACGAAGGCAACTTGTACGCCCTTCACCGTCCCGCCAAGAGGCCGTGGGAGGATTATCTGGCTCTATCGAAGTTTTCGCCGTCCGGCGGCGAACCGCTCTGGACCCGGCCCTGGGAGGGATATATTGGACAGGCCGAGGTGCTCTTTCCGCCCTGCCATTGCATTGCATCGAGACAACACCAAACGCTGGACGGAAAAGGCTACCTTTACGCCGCCGGCAAGTACAGCGTTCAAGTGATCGACTGCGAGACGGGCAAGCTGGTGGGTGAATTCGGAAGCTACGGCAACATGGATTGCCGGGGCAAGGGAAGCAAGTATCCGCACCCCGAGCTTCCTTTCGGAACGATATCCGCGATGTCCGTCTGGAAGGACCGGCTCTTTGTCGTCGACGTGCTGAACCGACGCATCGTAAAGTGCCGCATTATCTATGAACAAACGATCAGGAGAATCGCGAGTTGACCGTGCTACGCCAGCGTTTAGGTGAACTGCGAACCCGAACGCTCAACAGGATTCAGAAGATCGTGCTCGTTCCGGCGTCGCGCCGCGTGTCCGAGAAAACGACCGTTTGTCGATAGGCTGGCAGGTCGCAGGCAAGGGCGACGCTAACACCATATTCGGACGGTTCACGCCGACAGCCGTCCGAAGAAGTCGTACGAGACGCGTCAGAATACCACCCTTCTGAAGCGTGCAGCGGTGACCGACGAAACACCGCCAACGGGGGGCTGCTCATTGCCTCGCTCCTGGCATGCCCGAGGTGCCTCAGGGCGTCGTCTCAAAACCCGCGATCGTGAGTTCTTGAGACGCGCCGCAATCCGAACCATTGATAGAACAGGCCGCTCCAGCTGGCCGCCGGTGACGACACCATGCCCCTGGGGGTAGCCATCGATATCGCCCCACAGTGGCGAGCAGCCCTCGGTGTGCCGCTTGGCCCAGACCAAGCGGGCGTCCGCAACCGGTCGGGCCGGCCGCCGGTGTAATGGGGGACCCGCGGGACCACATCGCCCTGTCGGTCCCCATGGGGTAGAATGTCCGCCGCATGTATGACGGGCAAAGGAGGGCGGTCGCCAAAACTACGACGACCCATGTGGCCCGGCGGTTCAGCGGGACTTTGACGAGAAAGGGCACAAGTCTTGGCGCGTTTCGACCCCTTGCTCGATGAGCGGCTGGAGGAGTTGCGGCGAGAGCTTCGTGAGTTGACGACCCGGTGCGTGGAACTCACGCAATGTGAACTGCCGGACGGGCCGGCAGCCAGCTTCTTCAGTCGCGAGCGATGCCTCCTCATGGAGCGGATTGCCAAGAAGGCGCTTTGGCTGGGCGTCCTGATGATCCATCAGAAGCGACAGGGCCACGTAGCGTCGACGGCGTCGGCAATTCACATCATGGCGGCGATATACTTTTCGCGCGCCCGGGATCTGCTCAGCTTTGCCCACGGCGAGACGGAGGACGTCGTACACCAATGCGAATCGCAGAAGCCGCATGCCGTGCCCGGCTGGGACGCGCTGCTCTATCTTGAAGGCGTCTTCAGCCAGGAGCAAATTCGGGCGTTTCGAACGTTCCAGGGGCCAAACGCCTATCCCACGCATGTCGACCCGGGTATCCAGATCCCGACGGGTTCGCTGGGACTGGGCCCTGGGGCTGCCGCGGCGCTGGCCTTTGTGGATCAGTTCAACGCCGACCATGGCCAGGTCGCCGCCCGCGGCTTGCAGATCAGTATCATCGGCGACTCCGAGTTTGATGAGGGGGTGATCCATGAATCGATCAAGGAACGGGCCACGCGCGGCATCACCGGTTGGATCGATTTCATCGACTACAACCGGCAAAGCCTCGACGGCAACCTCGACGAACGGCTCGTCGACCGCATCGCCGGGCTTTACGACGCCTACGGTATCCCGGTGATGGTGCTCAAGTACGGATCCAAACTCCAGCAGTTGTTCCGCGCCGGGTCCGCCGGACGCGAGCTCCGCCGGCGCATCGACGCCCTTTCCACCGAGGATTACCATGCTTTGCTGCGCCAGCCGGGCGCGGTGGTCCGCCGCGTGTTGACTCTCCGGCGTCCCGATTTCGAGGCGTTTCTTCACGAGGGAGTCCGAAGCATCGACAGCTTCCTGGCCGAAATCGACGCCCACGGCGGTGTGGACGCCGACTTGGAATCGCTCTTTGCGAATACTTCCAACGATCAGGTAAAAGAGGTGTTCAGCAACCTGGGTGGACACGACCTGCCGATGCTGGTGTCGGCGATCGAGAGAGTCAAACGCGAAGGCGGATGTGCGGCGGTCATTGCCTATACGGTGAAGGGATGGGGTATCGATCCGCTGGTTGGCAGCCTCAGCGGGCATTGGAGCAGCCTCAGCCCGGAGCAGCTTGAGCAGTTCGCCGGCTGGCTTGGGCAGGACATTGTCGATCCGGGTGCCGAGTGGGGTCGTTTCGCCGAAGACGACCCGGCCAGCCGTCTGCTCGACGAAATCGGCACCGCCCGTAACGCCTATGCACTCGCGGTCGAGGACGAATGCCAGCGCGACCAGGTGTCCCTCAAACAGGCGGTGCGCCGGTTGACCGGCACCAGTGGAATGCCGGAGGAACTGCCGCAGCCGGAAGGATTCCGCACGGAAGAGCCGATTAGCACGCAGAAATACCTGGGAGATCTGTTTGGTCGCCTAGCCGACGTCGCTGCCGAAAGCCCCTGGAAGCCGCTGGTCGATCGCATCGTGACGCTCGCCGCCGACGTGGCCTACACGGCCGGTCTGAAGGATTGGATCAACCGTCGCGGTGTGTGGGGGGCTCCTTTCACGGTGGACATTGTCCAGAAATACGGCGATGTCCCCGAGATGAACGTGCAGCCGCGGCGCGAGGGGCAGCACGTTCGGCTTTCCAATCTGGAGCAGTTCCTGGCCCTGCTGGGAGCCTCCTTCGGCAAAAGCCACGAGTTGATGGCCGTTCGCCGTTTCCCATTCGTCTTTTTCTATGACGTCTTCCTGGAACGCTTTGCCGAGATGTTCAAGTATGCCGCGTACTGGGACGCGGCGGTCTGGTTCGTGGGGACGATCGCGGGGGCCTCGGCGCCGGGTGAGTCGGGGCTGCACCACGGAGCTAGCTCGGGAATGATCGGCCGCATCACGCCCAACGTGGTGACCTGGGAGCCCGCTTTTCCTCTCGAGCTGAACTGGATCCTGGCCGAGGAATTCCGCCGCGCGATCCAAGGCGAAGATCAGGGTCGCCGCGTACGTTACGTGCGCACAGCGGCCACACCCGTACGGCAAGAGACGATGCTGGCGGAATTGCAGTCCCAGTCGCGGTTCCACAACATGTCCGACGAGGCGATTCTCCAGGCGATCCGCCCGGAAGTGTTGGGCGGCGGGTATCGGCTGTTGGACCGCCAGGACCACGAGGGATATCGGCCCGGGGCCAACGTGGTCAACCTTTTCGCCACCGGCGTGTCAGTGGCGGAGGCGGTCAAGGCGTCGCAACGCCTGCTCGAAGAAGGTGTTTTCGCCAACGTGATTGCGGTAACCAGTCCGCCGCTATTGATCGACGATCGCGACAACTGCCGGATGGAATCCCTCATCTACGATGAAGAAAGACAGTCTGCGGTCCCGGTGCTGACGGTCACCGACAGCCATCCCTCTTATCTCAGCCGGGTGGCGCAACGGCTGAAAGGCCGGGCGGGACAGCCTGCCGAACTCAATCTCGGAGTCACCCGATTCGACCGTTCGGGCACCGACGAGGAGATCAAGACGTTCCACCGGATTGACTGCCACTCGATTGCGCGGGCGGCAAAACGCCTGCTTGCGGCCGCGCCGGAAAGGGCCGAGCCTTGATGAGCACGGTGGGACGGCGGACTCGAAACCGTGCCGGGGACGACGAGCTTGCCGGTCTTCTTGTCCCAAACCACGGTTCGCGAGGGAAGGCGATGCTCGAAGTGGCAGTCGGTGCAGACGATTTCCTTGGGATTGGCCTTCGCCGGACAGCGTTGCCGCCATCGCTCGATGACCTTCCCGGCCGGCGCGTCGTGTTCCTCGTGACACTTGTCGCACATCTTGTCGACGTTGTGCGGACCGTACATCTTCTCGGGCGGTGTGCGGTGGAATTCGTCCACCTGGTGCGGCAGCGATTCTCCGTGGCACTCGATGCAGCCGACCTTTTCCTTGGCGTGGCTCTGGACCAGCGATTCGGTCCGGTAGTTGCCGTGGCAGACGTAACAGCCGCCGTTGATCTCCGTCAGGCCGGCCGAATCATGCGGACCTTCGACGAGCTTTTCGTTGCGATAACCGTCCAGCGAGAGCGGCGGCGCCGCCGTGGCCCGGGCGCGGACTCCCAGGGAAGCGGCCACACAC
>JBDRTC010000101.1:0-4368 GCA_043824335.1 Planctomycetota bacterium
GTCGGTTGTCTTGCGGTAGTCGGCGAAGGTCGGTGCGGTCAACTCTCCGGCGTTCATCTTGCGGAGCCGGGAAGTCAGGAACCGATTACACGCCTCCGCGAGCGTCAGCCCCTCGCCCATCTTCTGGACTCGTGGCTTTCGCCCCGCGTGCAGGTCGTCCGCCTGGGCCTTGTAGAGGTCGAGGGCTTCCTTCCACCCGTCGTCCGGCAACCGCTCCATCTTGCCGTTGCGGATTCGGCCCCAGCGACCGAAGTAGTGAATCCGCCCGTTGATCTTCTTCTGCCAGCGGCCGTTGTTGGCGGCTCCCAGCGGGAAGTCGGGGTAGGGCTTCGGTGGCCGGTCGATCTTCGATTTCCCGACCCGGCCTTTTCCGGTAGACTTACTCATGGCGTCACCTCCGATTCTAACAGGGTTTCAGGTGGCGTCGCCTCCGGCGGGACTAACCCACCGCCGGGGGCAACTTTACTACCTAGTAGTCTAATCGGTAGTAAAGAGAAAGTAAAGTCCCCCACGGAAAATATCGTAAATACTTACTATACAACATCTTATGTCTACAGAATAGCAGCCGTAGGTCGGGCTATAGTATCCCGTTTACACACGCGGGCTCACCCTCGCGGGCCTAACGAACAAGTAGGTACTATGACTGAAGATCGTCCCCCCCACACGATGTTCGAGAAGATATGGGATGCCCATGTCGTCCATGCTGAAGAGGGGAAGCAGGCCATTCTCTACGTGGATCTGCACCTGATGCACGAGGTCACCAGCCCGCAAGCGTTCGAGGGGCTCCGCTCGGCGGGCAGAAAGCTTCGGCGGCCGGAGCGGACGGTGGCCACCGTGGACCATAACGTGCCCACCACCGATCGGTCGCTGCCAATCGTCGACCCGATCGCTAAAGAGCAGATCGACGTGCTTCGGCGGAATTGCGAAGAGTTCGGCATCCGGTTCTACGACCTTGACGACGACGACCAGGGCATCGTCCACGTGATCGGGCCCGAGTTGGGGCTCACGCAGCCCGGCATGACGATCGTCTGCGGCGACAGCCACACCGCCACGCATGGGGCGTTCGGAGCCCTGGCGTTCGGCATCGGCACGAGCGAGGTCGAGCACGTGCTGGCCACGCAAACGCTCTTGCAGTACAAGCCCAAGACGCTCCAGATCCGCGTCGACGGCCGCCTGCCTGCCGGCGTTACGGCCAAGGACCTGATCCTCTACCTAATCGGCCGGATTTCCACCCAGGGCGGGGCCGGCTACGCGATCGAGTACACGGGCGAGGCAATTCGCTCACTGAGCATGGAGGGGCGGATGACCGTCTCGAACATGTCGATCGAGGCGGGCGCCCGGGCGGGCCTGATCGCTCCGGACGAAACCACCTACGAGTTTCTCCGGGGACGACGCTTCGCACCGGAGGATTTCGAGGCGGCCGTGGAGCAATGGCGGCAACTTCCGACCGACGAAGGGACCCGGTTCGATCGCGTCGAGGTCTATCGCGCCGCCGACGTATCGCCGCAGGTCACCTGGGGCACAAACCCGGGCCAGGTGGTCGGCGTGGACGGCCAGGTCCCCCGACTGGACCACTTCCTCGACGAGGTCGATCGCAACGCGGCCGCCCAGGCGCTGGAGTACATGGGCTTGGAGCCCGGAACGCCGATCGGCTCCCTCCGCATCGACCGGGCGTTCATCGGCTCCTGCACGGAACGGACGGATCGAGGACCTGCGCGCGGCCGCGGCCGTGGTCCGCGGCTATCACGTGGCCGACGGCGTTCAGGCCATGGTCGTGCCCGGCAGCGGGCCGGTCAAACGGCAGGCCGAGGCGGAAGGGTTGGACAAGATCTTCACCGAGGCCGGCTTCGAGTGGCGCGAACCCGGCTGCAGCATGTGCCTGGCGATGAACCCCGACAAGCTTGAGCCGGGCCAGCGGTGCGCCTCGACCAGCAACCGCAACTTCGAGGGGCGGCAGGGGAAGGGCGGACGCACCCACCTGGTCTCGCCCACCATGGCCGCAGCCGCCGCCGTGAGCGGGCATTTCGTCGACGTCCGCCAGTGGGAGTATAAGTAGGTCTGACTCGCCTCTTTCAACGGGCTATATGAAAAGGGTTTGGCGCATGCGAGCGTTCACCAAGCATACGGGACTGGTCGCGCTGATGGACCGATCCAATGTCGACACCGATCAGATCATCCCCAAGCAGTTTCTCAAGCGGATCGAGCGGACCGGCTTCGGCCAGTTCCTCTTCTACGACTGGCGCTATCGGGACGACGGCTCCGAGAATCCCGACTTCGAGCTGAACCGGCCCGAATACGCCGGGGCCAGCGTTCTGGTCGCCCGCCGCAATTTCGGCTGCGGCTCCAGCCGGGAGCACGCCCCCTGGGCACTGGACGACTACGGCTTCCGCGTCGTGATCGCACCGAGCTTTGCCGACATCTTCTTCAACAATTGCTTCAAGAACGGCCTGTTGCCCCTCGTGCTCGAAGAGTCGGTGGTCGACGACCTGTTTGCCCGAGCCACGGCCCACGAGGGCTATAAGCTGACGGTCGACCTGGAAGGGTGTACGATCAGCGACGACCACGGTCTTTCGCTCGCCTTCGAGGTCGACGCCTTTCGCCGGCACTGCCTTCTCAACGGCCTCGACGACATCCGCCTGACGCTGGAGCACGAGGACAAGATCACCGCTTACGAGCAGGCCCACGGGATTGCGTGAAGAATCCGTCCCCGGCCCCGACCTCTCGTCGTTTAGCTGCCGCCGGTACGGCGGCACGGTACACAACAGGCCCTTCAACCGCATGCCGCCGGTCCGGCGGCAGCTAAACAACGAGGGCACTTCTCACGTTGTCCAGAGCGGCGGAAACTCCCGAAAGTCGAGTCGCTCTTCGCACCATTGGGCCACGCGCAGCAAGGCCGCTTCGCCGCCCTTACGCCCGACCAGTTGGACCGCCGCGGGCATGCCGTCGGAGGCCACGCCGCAGGGGATCGACACGACGGGCAACCCGGCGTAGCTCCAGGGGGCCTGGAACTTGGGGTCCCCGGTTGTGGCCAGGCTCGCCGGCGCCGTGGTGTCGGTCGCCGGCATGACGAGCGCGTCCGGCGATTCGGCGGCGTCAAAAACGGCGGCCATCTGCCGGCGAAACGCCCGTTGATGCGTTAGCGCCTCGGCATAGTCGACCCCCGACGTGCCCAGCCCTTCCTCGAGTATTCCGGCAATGCACGGGCCGTAATCGCTCCGCTGCCCTTCGAACCGACGCCGATGAACGGCCGCCGCTTCGACCGCCATAATCGTCCGGTGCATGCGGTGCACCTCGTCGAAGCTTTTTGGAAGGCGGACGGGCTCGATCCTCGCCCCGCCGTCTTTCAGCGTCCGGATCGCGTCCCCCATGGCCCCACGGATCGGCTCGTCGGCTTCTTCCGAGAAGAATTCTTCCACGAGGCCGAGCCGCGGCGGAGGCGGGTCGCCGGCCGGGGCAACCGTGCCGAGGTCGATCAGCGTGCGGAACATGCACCCGAGGTCCCGGGCCGTGCGGGCGATCGGGCCGGGATGATCGAGGTGATGGCTGACTGGCACGACGCCGTCGGTCGAGATGTGGCCGAACGTTGGTTTCGAGGCGGCCACCCCGCAATAGCTCGCCGGCCGCACGAGCGAGCCGCCGGTTTGCGTGCCGATCGCGCCCAGGCACATCCCCAAAGCCACGGCCACGGCCGATCCGCTGCTGGAACCGCCCGGCGTGTGTTTGAGCGTTGGTCCCCAGGGGTTCCGGGTCGGCGACGGGTCGAAGCAGGCGAACTCGCAGGTGACGGTCTTGCCCAGCATGATCGCCCCGGCCCGGCGCAGGGCGCCTACCAGCGGGGCATCGCTCTCACGGACGTCCGGGTCCGTAAGCTTCGAGCCCGCCCGGGTTGGGAAGCCCTCTACGTCGACGATGTCCTTGATCCCCACCGGGATCCCGTGCAACGGTCCGCGGTAACTGCCCCGGGCAACTTCCTCGCCGAGTCGCCGGGCGGCCCGCCTGGCCCCCTCTTCATCGACAACGACCCAGGCATGGACGCGGTCCTCGTACCTGCGGATCTGCTCCAGACACCGCTCGACCAGGTCCAACGGCGCGAGCCGGCCGCTTTGGATTTGTCGGCCCGCGTCGAAAATGGAGATTGGCTCGCACATCAGTCGTTGACTGCCGTTCCAGGGTATTTAAGGGTATCCGGGAATTACGATCACAAGGCCCCGTTGGTGCGGCAGTTGCACTGCCGCACCCCGTTGGCCGGGAAGAGGTTCGGCAGTACAACTGCCGAACCAACCGGATTGGTCGTTGACTGCCGTTCCAGGGTATCTGAAGGCGTTCCCATTGATGCCGAAATCAAGAACCGCCGCAGAGGAGAGTTTA
>JBDRTC010000102.1:0-4194 GCA_043824335.1 Planctomycetota bacterium
CCCGGAGACAGGGTTTTCCGACAAAGCCCAGTCGCCGGCCGGAAAAACCGGTCACGTGCCGGGTGCATCGGGCGGGGGGTCGTGATGGGGTGGGGGCGGGCCGCCGTGGCCGAGGTCCATGTCTTCGCCAAAGTAGCAGCGGCGGGCTTCCGGGTTGGAGAGCACCTCGTTCGGCGTGCCGTGGCAAAGGACCTCGCCGTCGCGGATCACGTAGCTGCGGTCGGTGATTTGCAGGGTCTCGCGCACCTGGTGATCGGTGATCAGGATGGCGATCCCCTCGGCGCGCAGGTCGCGGACGATATCCTGGATGTTGTCGATCGTCACCGGGTCGATGCCCGTGAAGGGCTCGTCGAGCAGGATAATTTGCGGCACGGAGACCAGCGCCCGGGCGATTTCCAGCCGGCGGCGCTCGCCGCCGGAGAGCGAGAGGGCTTTGTTTTTTCGGAGGTGGGTGATCTTGAACTTCGCAAGCAGCTCGTTGCACCGGGCGCGCCGTGTCTTGCGATCCATGCCGAGCATCTCCATCACGCCCAGCAGATTGTCCTGCACGGAGAGCTTGCGGAAGACGCTCGACTCCTGGGCGAGGTAGCCCATGCCGCCGTCGCGGGCGCGGCGGTACATGGGCCAGGAGGTTACGTCGACGCCTTGGAGCTTCACCTTGCCGGCGTTCGGCTCGATCATGCCGCAGGTCATGCGGAAGCACGTCGTTTTGCCGGCCCCGTTGGGCCCGAGCAGTCCGACGATCTCGCCCGGGTAGACCTCGAAATCGACCCGGTTGACCACCTTGCGGATTCCGTAGATCTTGACCAGTCCTTCGACTTCCAACATCGCCCGGGTCATTTGCGCCGAATGGGTCGCGCGGACGCCGGAACGATGGGCCTTGACATCGGTTCGTTTCATGGCTTGGGAGCTCCGTCTCCTCCAGCATGGCCGACTACCTGACGAAGTGCATGCGGGCAAGATTCGGCAGGAAGCGAATGGGGATGTTGGTGTAGGGGATCTTGTCGAGGGAATGGGGCCAGTAGATGAACAGCGCTTTTCCCATGAGCAGTTCCCGGCTGACGTAATGGGGGAAATCCTCGTTTTCCCAGAGGCGGCTGTCCTTGCTCTCGGCGCTGTTGTCGCCCAGCACGAGGAACTGGTCTTCCCCGAGCGGGAAGGCCACCTGGCGGCATTCCGCGGAGGCGCCCCACCTCTCGGGGTCGGAAAGCGCGGCAGCCACTTCACCGGGGTCAAAGTTTCTGTAGGGACGGCTGTCGAAGTCGGTAATAGGCGAGTTGTAGGAAACGGGGGCCAGCCGCTGGGCAATGTAGTAAATGTCGCGATAAAGCTTGAGGTGACGGATCGCCAATGCCGCGCCGCGGGAGCCGATCCGCACCGGCTCCAGGTCCGAGTCCTGGGGGCGCGTGTTGTCGAGGTGAGGATAGCCGGTCTCGGCGTCGAAGCGAACCACTTTTCCATTGACCCACAGCAGCAGTTGGTCGTCGATGTTGGCAAACAGGATCCGGTAGGCGCCGGGCCCACGGACGCGCGTGGCGGCGGTCGGCCGGTACTCTTCGAGTCCATCGATCCAGAGCGTGGCCTTGCCGGTGGCCACGTCGATGCGGCACTGGAAGACCCTTCCCCCTTCGACCAATTCGAAAACGGCCTCGCCGCCCGGGCCCTCGACTTCCATGTTGCACTCGACGGCCAAATCACCGACCCAGTGCAATCCGAGCACTCTTCCGTCGGGGGGCAACCCGCTGTGCTCGTCGACAATTGCACCGTACGGATCGTAACCACCGTGCGGATCCCAACGATTGCCCGTGTTGCGGTCGTAATCAGCGTATCTTGCCACTTCGGTGTTGTAGGCGGAAAAATCCGTGATGAGTTGCTCTTCCAGCTTCCTGCCAACTGGCGGCGAGGGGGTCTTGAGGTCCTGCCAATCCTGGTAGGAGGGGACGATGTGACGGTACGTGATCCAGACGTCTTCGTCTGCCGTGCCGTCGACGTGAAACGAGCGATAGTCTTCCGAAGTCCGCCAGCCGGGGGTCAGATCAGGGCGGGCCCGGGGCGACCACCGCGCCGGCCAGCCCGCCGCGATAAGCTTCGGCAGCGCGCAGTCATTGTCGTAAACCGGCTGCAAGATGGCCCTGACCTTCTCGGGCGACTTGCGGGCGATCGTGAACTCCCGAAGGTCAATGGAAACGTCGCCGGATCGATGGGCATGCTCGCCGAAACGGACAAAATCGGTCTCTGGATCGAGCGGCTTGACGAACAAGTCGCCGTGGCTGATCGCGAGCACCTCGTTTTGGAGGCCCACGAGCCGCTTGATAAAGTTCGTCTTCGCCCCGCCCGGATACTTGAACACCGCCACGTCCCACCGTTCCGGGTTGGCGAACCGGTAGGCAAACTTGGAGACCAGGATTCGGTCGCCCTTATACGAGGGGTACGTCTTGTTGGCGAGATTGCCGGGCCCCAGGTCCATCGTGTAGCGGCACATCGGACAGGTTCCGGAGACGACGTCCTGGTTGTTGCGAACGCCCGTGTTGTTGTCCATCTCGTCGCTGGCGCTCACCTGAAACGCATACCCGCACTCGGGACAGATCACATCTTTGTGGCGGCCCATCAGGGTGGGGGCCATGGAGCCCGTGGGAATGACGAACGCCTCGGCCTCGAACGTGCGAAACAAGAACGCCAGCACGAAAGCGATCACCACCGACTCGACCAGTTCGCGCAACCCCGCTGCCGAAAAGAACGGCTGTGGGCCAGACCCTTCCGTGGAGCCTGACGACGCCTTGCGCTCCTCGCGCCTTCCCTCACCCGTGGACGTGGCCGGGATTCCTGGTGGTAAGTGCGGTCTTTTCGATCTTTTTCTCGACATCTCCGACTTCCCGCTGCGGTGCGTTTCACGCACTCTACCGAAATGGCGCTCCACGAAACTAGTATACTCTCGGCGCCCTTCTTTGGTTCGCCGCAGACTTTGCGGTCGATCAGGATTCTCTTCTCAGCTTGCCTGGATCAACCAGTGGCGTGGTAGTATTTCCGGGGGGTACGCGAGGCAGCCCACGCCCCTGAATTGGCGGGGCAATTACCGAATATACTGCCCGGGCCATCGGAAGGAAAGCCCGAAACGGCGTTGACGAAATCCAGGTTGTGCCGTTGCAGGTTCCGGCCGGATTCCATGCCCACTTCATACTCGCGCGGTCCCGCTCTTTCCAGCAGTCGGGATGCTGCTGGTTGTAGTCGCAGAGTTCCCGGTCTGTGTCGACTGCGGCGAAGATGACTCCGTCGGAGACGATCAGCTCGACCTGCGATTGTCACAGTCGGCAACTAATCCTACAGCGCTGGGTGGATCCACTCGACTGTCGGCAACTGACGGGCGACAAGAGGTTTACGTCAAACCACGGATGACACGGATACGGACGGATAAGGTTTCAGTGTGTACAAGGACTCGTCCGGCTCAATTTCATCCGTGCAAATCCGTGCTATCCGTGGCTGCAAGCCATCTGAAGTTGACTCATTCGCAGCGGAGACCTTGCGCTGTAGTACTAAGCACGCTAAATCCATGCCGATTGGCCTCGATATTGGCGATCTATTCGCGAGGAATCCGAGTCACGGTGAAACGATAGTCCAAAGCAAACGGGGGCGACCCAGAAGACCTTTCGGGGGCGAACGGCGTTTCTAGTGCCCCCAGCGGGGGCAGGATCAATACGATCAATTCCGATTTGGTCGGATTTGGTCGGCGTGCGGTTCCACAGCCGTTATCCGATAGAGAGGAAGGTGGCACAAATGCGATCCCCGGTCAGACATGGTTTTACCTTGGTGGAACTCCTTGTGGTCATCGCCATTATTGGAATCCTAATTGCCCTCTTGTTGCCGGCCGTGCAAGCCGCTCGGGAAGCGGCTCGGCGTGCTCAGTGTTCGAACAATCTCAAACAGATCGGGTTGGCGCTGCACAACTACCATGACGTGGCCAAGTCGTTCCCCCCGGGCTCGTTTTGGTATGGCCTGAGTTACAGCGAGTATCGCGGATCGATACTGATTCGGCTTCTGCCGTACATCGAAAAAATGCCTGACCGTCACGGATTTTGGGGAGGGTGATTCCGGTATCCACCGAGGGAAGCGGAGACGAAGAGGTTTTGGAGCCAGTTGTCATGGTAGCGGTGCCTGTTGAGGCGTTCGGCTGGGCTTTGCCAGCCGTGGTTGTCTTCC
>JBDRTC010000103.1:0-2579 GCA_043824335.1 Planctomycetota bacterium
CCCCGAGTACTTGAGTCGGCTGGACGTGTTGGAAGGGAAACTCAAGGAGTGCCGGGACGAAGCCCCGGGCGAGTTGAAGGAGATCAAGGAGGCCCTGGCTGTGCTTCGCCGCGAAGCGCTCTTGGCCAATCCCCTGTTGGACTTCGACAAGCTGCTTTTGGTCAAGCGGAGTGCCGGTTCACCCCACCTGGGCCTGCCGCGGAACTGGGAGAGTAATTCGAGCCTTCCCAAGACGGGCTACGACGACGAGATCGCCGTGCTCGAGCCGGCGGGGCCCGACGGCCGGTTGACAAGCCTGTTCACGCCCGACGGCGGCCGGTTCGTCGGCGACATAGACTTGCACTTCGATGCCGGGAAGATTCTCTTCTCGATGCCGGGCGAGAACGACCGCTGGCAGGTTTTCGAGTTCCTCGCCGACGGCTCCGGCCTCAGGCAGCTCACCGGCGAGGAGCCCGACGTCGACAGCTACGACGCCTGCTATCTCCCCGGCGGCAAGATCCTCTTCACGTCGACCGCCTGTTTTGTCGGCACTCCCTGTGTGACGGGCGCTTCGCACGTGGCGACGCTCTACGTCATGGACGCCGACGGCGGGAACGTTCGCCAGCTCGCGTTCGACCAGGAGCACAACTGGTGCCCTACGGTGATGAACAACGGCCGGGTGCTCTACAGCCGGTGGGAATACACCGACACGCCCCACTCCAACACCCGGCTCCTGTTCCACATGAACCCCGACGGCACGGAGCAGATGGAGTATTACGGGAGCAACTCCTACTGGCCCAACTCGATCTTCTATGCCCGGCCCATCCCCGGCCACGCGACCCGTGTGGTCGGCGTCGTCGGTGGCCATCACGACAACCCCCGGATGGGCGAGCTGGTGATTTTTGACCCGGCCAAGGGGCGATACGAGGCCGACGGCGTCGTGCAGCGGCTTCCCGGGTACGGTAAGAAGGTCGAGCCGATCATCGCCGACGGGCTGACGCTCGACAGTTGGCCGAAATTCCTTCATCCGTATCCGCTCGGCGAGAAGCACTTCCTCGTCTCGTCGAAGCCCACGCCGGAATCCCTTTGGGGAATCTACCTGGTCGACGTGTTCGACAACATGCTGCTCGTCAAGGAACTACCGGGCTATGCACTGTTGGAGCCGGTGCCCTTCCGGAAAACGACGCCTCCGCCGGTAATCCCCGACAAGACGAACCTGGCGCGCACGGACGGCGAGGTTTTCATCTCCGACATCTACGCGGGCGACGGGCTCAAGGACGTGCCCCGCGGCACCGTCACATCGCTCAGGGTGTTCACGTACCATTTCGCCTATCACAATTTGAGCGGGTCAATGGGCGTGGTCGGGATGGACGGGCCGTGGGACATCAAGCGGGTGATCGGCACCGTGCCGGTCCGGGAAGACGGCTCGGCCCGGTTTCGCGTGCCCGCCAACACGCCGATTGCGCTCCAGCCGCTGGACGCCGACGGGAAGGCCGTGCAACTGATGCGGAGCTGGATGACCGCCATGCCCGGGGAGGTCGTCTCGTGCGCCGGGTGCCACGAGAAGCAGAACACGGCCCCGTCGACCAGGCCAACCGTGGCCTTGAGCCGCCCTCCCGACGAGATCAAACCCTGGTACGGCCCGATGCGGGGTTTCAGCTACCAGCGCGAAGTCCAGCCGGTCATCGACCGGCACTGTATCGGCTGCCACGACGGGCGACCGGCCCCCGGCGGCGGCCGGATCGCCGACCTTCGAGGAACCGCCAAGATTACCGACTACGAAATCCACGGCAAGGCGGCCATGGGCGGCAGGTTTTCCGTGGGCTACGCGGAGCTGCATCGTTTCGTGCGCCGCCCCGGGCTGGAAAGCGATTACCACCTGCTTGAGCCCATGGAATTCCACGCCGACACCACGCAACTCGTCCAGATGCTCACCAAGGGGCATTACAACGTCGAGCTGGACGCCGAAGGCTGGGACCGGCTGATCACCTGGATTGACCTTAACTGCCCCTACCACGGTACGTGGGGGGAAGACGTGGGGGACCCCGGCCCTCAGCGACAGCGCCGCCGCGACCTGTTGAAGCGGTACGGCAACGTCGACGACGATCCCGAGGCCGTGCCGGAACCGAGCCCGGAGTCAGCCTATTCCGGCCCCATCGAGCCGATCGTTCCCCAGGCGCCAGCCGAAGTCGAGCCCGCGGTCGTCGATTGTCCCAACTGGCCGTTCGATGCCGCCGAAGCCCGGCGGCGCCAGCAGGCGGCCGGGCCCGGTTCGCCTTCGACGATCGATCTGGGCGACGGCGTGACCATGGAATTAGCTCTCATTCCGGCCGGGGAGTTCGTCATGGGTAGCCTGGACGGCGATGCGGATGCGCGTCCTCGGGCGCGGGTGCGAATCGAGAAGTCTTTCCAAATGGGCGATTGCGAAGTGACGAATCGGCAGTTCGCCCAATTCGATCCAGACCACGACAGCCGCATCGAGTCGACGCTCAGTGCGTGTCACGGCGTCCACGGCCATCCGCTCAACTTGCCCGAGCAGCCCGTGGTGCGCGTCTCCTGGAACCAGGCGATGGCCTTTTGCCGATGGCTCTCGGCACGTA
>JBDRTC010000104.1:0-3340 GCA_043824335.1 Planctomycetota bacterium
AGTCGAGGGCTGCTCTGAACTCCGCTCTTCGCCAACCGCCCGAGACAATGGTGATCTGTCTCGTCCACTTGGGCACCGATGCGACAGATCTGGTAATAGGGGCAGGGGGCAGACAACGGGTGTAGAATCGGAGACGCCATGAGCAAACGCGACGAGTTCCCAGTAAGTGTCAGACGATTGCTGGCCGAGCGTGCCGGACAGATCTGCTCGAATCCCGACTGCCGGTTCGGCACAACCGGCCCTCACACGGCCCCCAATAAATCCACCCGACTCGGAAAGGCATCGCACATCTGCGCCGCAGCACCGGGTGGTCCTCGGTACGACCCCGAACAGTCGCCAGACCAACGCCGCAGCATTGAAAACGGCATCTGGCTCTGCGGGACCTGCGCAGATCTCGTTGACGCTGATGAGAGGCGGTATCCGAGGGAACTTCTTCAGAAGTGGCGGGCGGATCACGAGCAGGACATCCAAGAGGGGCTCAAAGGAAGCCGTCAGCTCATCGAGGAAACGCACGGCACGGTCAAGGAGATCGCAGAGGCGCTCAAGTCACCCGCTCTCCGGAATCTCACTGATAGGGAGATGGCTGAGAAGCGCAAGTTCAAAAGTCAGTTCCCGATAGACGACCGGATTCTCCAGTTGCTCTACTCGAAGCCAAACCGTTGGTGGTCCTTGACCTCCATCTCCATGGGGATCGGACTCAGGATCAGTAGCCTCCAAAGGGTTAGCAGGAACGACATGATTAGGTACGTGGGGGCAGGGTTGGTGGACGTAGAGAGGAGGATAAGTGGAGACACCTACCGCATATCCCCGAAGGGCCGCTCGTACTTGGCGAAGGGGCCAACTGGCTGAAGCGGAGCGAGATGCGCAAGACATTCCACCACTGCCGGAAGCTGTTGTGCTTCTCCCGGTGGATCGACAAGGCGGCCATGAAGGCCGCGATTCTCTCCTGCAAGAACGTCCTGGACGTGCGATGATGGTGATCCACGCGAGCCTTGAGCATTCGACAACCTCACGCTGAAGCCATCATGCGCGGAATCAAGGAGGTCGAGTACCGCAGCTCAGTAACCCGCATCAGGGAGCGCCTCTACGCCTCGCTGTCGCGGCACTCCGCCGAAGACGAGGCGGAGAGTTTCAGAACCTTGACGTCGTCGATTGAGGCTAACCCAAACGCCTGAACCCGAGGATTGGAGTGGGCTGCATCAACGACCTGACTAGTTCGGCTTTGTCTGGTTCGTCTGTACTGATGCGCCCTGCAAGGTCCTCAAGCACTTCTGCACTCCAGGTGAGCTGAGCCAAGTCTACCACCCGGTCCACTAGATTGGGCGCGTCTGCGGACGAGGACAGGTCACACAGTACCAGGGGAAGAATCAGTGTCGGGTAGTTGTGCAGCACATGCGCTGAATGCCAAAGCCAATCAATGCGTCTCGACCAACCTACCTGTAGCGCCTTATCGCGGATAGAGTCGAGATTCATACTCCGAGCCTCGGCCTTTTTGTGCGCCTTCTTTGCGATCCACAGCAGCCATGCTCCACGCTCGGCGTCACACGACGCTTGGTATTGATCGAACTTCCACCCTCCCCAAGAGTAGTCTACGTGCTCAAGAGCCTCGGCCCACCAATCAGGCGTCAATCCTTCCTCATTCCTAAGAACGATGTCGAGTGCAGCCGCTTCGGCGAAGGCCACAGACCATGCGGATGACACGTCACCCGGGAGGCGAACTATGTCGGCATTCAACAAGTCTCGCACAGCGGTGTCGAAGAAGCTGAGGCATCTGCTCCTGCCCGTAGATCCTGCGCTCAGCATCGATGCTGCGATGGGCAAGATAGCGGAACGCTCCACGCACAGGCTTCTGCAACTGACTTGTATCTCTTCTGGAAACAAGTCTACGCCGTTTTCGACGAGCTGTGCCGCAGCATTGCCGAACGCATGGAGCGCAGCACCAGTGAAGTGAGATTGCGGTGCCTTTCTGGCTTGTCCAAGAACAGTGTACAGCTCCCTGAGGGCTCCCCACAGGAGGGCCACTGGGTCAACGCTCCGCTCGTCCGCTCCCAGCAAATCCTGAATCGTGAGTGCAAGCAGAGAAACGCTGTCCTCGAAGCTTGTTGAGCTGGACTCGCTCGGTTCTCTGCAACTGGCATGGAGAGAATCGTGGTGTCGCAGCGTTCGGACTGCCTGCACCGTCAGCAGCGTCGTGAGGTCTCGGTTGGACGCCAGCTTTATGGCATCAAGTCGCTCTTCGTAGCTCCAATCGGAGCCAAGGACTCTAAGCAGAGGCACAAAGTACAATGGATGCACTTCGTCTTTCAGAAGGGTCACAACACCCTCGACTCCGATGGCCTTTATCGTTTCAATCGCATCCGTGACGTCCTCTTCGAGGTCAAGGTAGACGTGAGAGTGCATCTCGATTTCGGACCACGCAGAACAGGTATCGGTGGCACTCACCGAATCGCCGCTACGGTCGTAGCGATCAGCAAGTGCGTTCTCACTCTCCATAAGTTGTCCGCCCATTGCCGCAGGACGTTTGGAGCCAAGTGCGACACGCAATCGACGCACCGCTTTGTCCAGCTCCTTGTGCTCCGGCTCTTGCCTCATAGCCTTCAACTCCCTGCAGCTTTCCAAGCCTGATCGAACGCCCTGATAACAAGGTCTGGATGTGGAAACTCCAGAATCGTCGTAAATCTAGAGCCGATGTGGTTGAAGGAGCTACCGAGCTGCCAGCAAGTGCTGTCCGTGATCAGGAAACGATCATGGAAGCTCTCCCCTCGTCGGTGCTCAACATCCACGCTGACTCCAGCCTTCATTCCTTCGTTTCCTAGTGCGTCAGTCGCCTCATCAAGTGAGGGCGGCCTGGCGTTGGTTAATGCGTCGTTGGTCGGACGTTTTTTTTCGTTCGAGAGAATCCGGATAGGTAGACTCGAATCACTCAGGCCCTGAAAGACCGAGAGAAGGTCGTCACCGGAGAAGTAGACGTCCCATATCTTGAGGGGACCTTCCCGATGCCGTCGGATGATCTCGGTGATGACGGACACTGCGCGTGTTCTCTCGTCGGACCCGCCGTCGAACACGAACAGCTTGCCCTGCTCCAGCAGTTCGTCTCGGGCAGCCGTCACTCGTGCTGCCTTCCGACGCTCTTCCCACGGCTGGACGTTGGTCATCACGCTCTTGCTGAAAACGGGGCGCTTGTTGAATTTAATTCGTGATCCCCCTGTGTCAGGGTAGTTGTCGCCTCGGCTTGAGGGGGGCGGTAGCCCCCCGGATTGGTCCCGGCATCGCAGAAGCGATGTCGGGTACCTTGCTTGCCCTCGGGCCGCAGGCCCGGGGGGCGCCCCCGCGGGGGCGA
>JBDRTC010000105.1:0-4533 GCA_043824335.1 Planctomycetota bacterium
CCCCCGGCGCGCTCGATCCCAACCACCCGCTCCCTGACCATTTCGCCCCATTGCTCAATCCCGTACGACTCCGAGCCGAAATCGTCTTTGCCATACCCCCGCTTCTTGGCGTCTTTCACGAACCGGCGGTCCCGGTGGGCGTGCAGCAGGTGGTCGTGATCGGGAATCACGTTGATCGGGTGCGAGAGCAACCCCTCCGGCGTCCGTTCCGGCGTGAGCTTGTTGCGGGAGATCTCATCGGAAATCAGCCGAACGCCGCACTCGGCCAGGAGCGCGTACGTGTTCCGGTCGCGGACCAGGCCGTGGCTCCGCCAGGAGAGCACCTCGCGCCCGGTCTGGACCTTGATGATCTGGATTGTTCGCACGATGTCGCGCCTCTGTTTCCGCCGCGAGCCGTGCCGGTAGCCGTGCGAGGGTGGACAGACGCCGCGCATCCGAGACAAGAGCGTCGTCAGCCGGTTCGTGGGCAGGCCCTCGTAGGTGTGCCCGCCAATTTCCACTTCCCCCGCCTCGCAGGCGGGCTGGAAATCCTCCCACTCCTCGGCCAGTGTTTTGCCGGTCACGTAGAAGGTGGCCTTCAGCCGGTGCCGTTGGACCAAGCGCGTGAAACGGGCCGCGATCTTGACCTCCGAATCCCGGGGATAGTCGACGTATCGCTGATCGTTCGTCCCCAACGACGAGTGATGAACGTCACCCGTGAGACAGATCATATAGGTCTAACTCGCCTTTTTCAACGGGCTAATCGTTCTCGCGCGCGAACTTCTGGGCCTGGCCGACGATGTCGACGCCGACCATCTGACTCCACGCCTCGAGCAATTGCCCGGCCAATGGCCCCGGGTAGCTCGCGCCGATCGTGCGTCCGTCGATGGCCGAAATGGGCAAGATGCAGTAGGAGGTCGTTGTCCAGAACGCCTCTTCGGCATTGTAGGCATCGTAGAGCGTTAAGTCTTTCTCGACCACGCCCAGGCCGAGGTCCCGCGCCAGTTCGATCACGGTCTGCCGGCTGATGCCGTCGAGGATGTTCCGAGTGGTCGGGGTGTGAAGCACGCCGTCGAGCACAAAGAAGAGGTTGGCCCCCGATCCCTCGGTAACGAAGCCGTCGGTGTCCAAGAGGAGCGCGAAAGCGTCTGGATCCAAGCGGCTCGCATGGAGCTTCGACATGAAATGAGGAAGCCGGGAGCGATTCTTGCACCGCTGCTCAAAGCACTGGGGCGGCACGTTCCTGAAATGCGAGGTGACGACGTGCTTCCCCTCGGCATAATTTCGGACGTACGCGTGGTGCGGTAGCGGGCTGGAATAGGCGATCACGTTGGGCGTTTCCGGAGCCCGGTTCTCAAGCGGCATAGGGAACGTGTCTCCCGGCGTCACTTCCGCGCACACCCACAGGTCGTCCTCTTCGTCGGTCAGGTGGATGTTCGCGTCGTACACCGCCTGGATCGCCTCGGAAACCTCCCGCCGAGCGACAAGGCCCGCCAGCCCCGCGTAAACGAGCGAAGCCTCCAGCCGGACGAGGTGCTCCTCCAGCTTGAAGAGCTTGTGCCGGAAAGTGCGGATCGATTCGTAGAAGGTGGCCCCGTAGAGCCGCCCGACGTCGAAGATCGAAATCCTGGCCTCGCTTTCCGGGACCATCTCGCCGTTGATCCAGACGAGTCTTTTCGCGCCCGACACGGTGGTCTCCTTGTGCTGGCGGAAGGGCTGCCCGTCCCGATTACCGGAGTGCTCACTCGACCAGAATAGCGAGAGCCTTCGATCGGCGTCAATCTTCGAGGGGCTCATCCCTCTTTGAGACGGCACCCGGAGCCAGTATAATGGGCAGCGTGCCCGCCCACGGCCTTCCGGTTAACGGGCAGGGCGAGTTGTCTTTAGGACAGAGGCCCGGGAGTCCCGTGGCCGCACGTGTCGGCCTCAGAGCGGGGCGGCTGCCCCCCCGGATACCTCGACTGGACTACTCGACCCGTCTCCTGCCTGCCAAACCACCGTGATGAACCAATCATTCTACGCCCGTCGTGCATGGTGGATCATCGCGGGCGCGGCCCTTCTCATCCCGCCTGCCCTCTGGGGGGTGAGGGAAACGTTCCGGAACGCGAACAACAATGTTACCCAATGGCTCCCGGAGGACTACAAGGAGACGCGGGTCTACCAGGAGTTCCGCGACGCGTTCGGGGCCGACGACTTCGCGCTGGTGAGCTGGGACGACTGCACGCTCGACGACGAGCGGCTCGAAAAGCTCGCCCGGCGACTTGTGCCCATGCCCGGCGCGGCCCACGCCGGCGACGGCTCCGAGTGGTTCAAGGAGGTGATCACAGGCCCTCGGGCGCTAGAGAAGCTGACCGGCGAGCCGTTTGCCCTCGCGCGGTCTGAAGCGCTGGAGCGACTGGTGGGTACGCTGGTCGGCCCCGACGGCCGGACCACCTGTGCGGTGGTCATCCTCTCCGACAAAGGAGACTCGGATCGCACCGGGGCCCTGGCCGCGATCCGACAGATGGCCGCCGAATGCGGGCTTGACCCGCAAGAGCTGCGGCTCGGCGGCGACGCCGTGATCAACGCGGCCATCGACATCGAGAGCCAGGCGGCCATCAGCAAATGGGTCGGGCTCGCGTGGCTTTCGGCGCTGGTCTTCGCCTGGCTGAGCCTCCGCCAGTTCCGATTGGTGGTAATGATCTTCGCCGCGTCGGTCTACGCCGCCGTGCTGGGAACGGGGCTGATTCATTACACGGGCGGCACGATGAACCTATTGCTGGTGCTGGTTCCCGTGCTGCTGTGCGTGCTGACGGTTTCGGGGGCCGTTCACCTGTCGAACTATTACCGCGACGCGATCCGCGAGTTCGGCGCCAGCGGGGCGCCGCTGCGGGCGATGGTCAGCGGCTGGACGCCCTGCGCCCTTTCCGCCATCACTACGGCCTTGGGGCTGGGGTCGCTTTACGTCAGCCGAATTGTTCCGGTGAAGAGTTTCGGGCTCTACTCGGCGACGGGCATGTTGCTCAGCCTGGGCATCTTGTTCCTGCTTTTGCCGACGCTGATGGAGAAGTGGCCGCTTCCGGCGCCGTCGGGGGCGTCGGCCTCGGCCAACCCGGCCGCCGACCGGCGCGCCCGCGTGCTCGGCGGCGTGGCCGGCGCGATTATCCGCCACCATCGGCCGGTCGTGGCGATCTGCATGGCGATTCTCATCGCGCTTGGCTTGGGGGCGAAGTTCTTGGATTACGCCATCCAGCCCGCGCGGTTCTTCCCGGCCGACAGCAAGTGGATCGTCGACGCCCGGTGGCTCTCCAGCCGCCTGGGGCCCATGGTCACCGTGGAAGTGGTGCTCTCCATCGACAAAGACGACCCGACGACGATGCTCGAGCGGATGGAGCTGGTCGGCGAGGTCACCCAGACGATCCACGACATGGAGGAGGTCGGCGGCACGATCTCCGCGGCCACATTCGCCCCGCCGCTTGAGGCGCCGAAGACCGGGCCCGACGACCGGCCCAAGCGATTAAGCGTGCGTGAGAAGACCCGCCGCGTCTCGACGAACGCCCGCCTGGAAAAGAACCGCGACTTCTTCATCAAGCAAAGGTATCTTCACGACGACGGCGAGCGGGAACGCTGGCGGATCACTTCCCGAGTCAAAGGCAGCCGCGAAACGAAGTATGACGAGGTTCTCGTCCACATTCGAAACGAGGTCGACGGTTTTCTCGAGAAGCGAGTCGCTTCATCGAGTTCCGTGGAAGCGATTTACACGGGCTCCGCGCCGTTGTTGTTCGTGGCCCAGAATGAGCTCTTTTGGGGGCTGGTGAAGAGCTTCGGCCTGGCCTTCGCGCTGATCGCCGTGCTCATGGTGCTTTTGCTCCGCAGCTTTTCGGCCGGCGCGCTGGCCATGATCCCCAACGTGTTTCCGGCGTTGACCACGTTCGGCCTGATGGGCTGGATGGCGAAGCCCGTCGACGTGGGCGCCATGATGACCGCCAGCGTGGCGTTGGGGATCGCCGTGGACGACACGCTCCACTTCCTCACCTGGTTCCGCCGGGGGATGTTGCACGGGGACACTCGCACGGAGGCGATCGTCGAGGCCTACCGACGGTGCGCGCCGGCAATGACCCAAACGACGCTGATCGCCGCGCCGGCCCTGTTGGTGTTTTACCTCAGCTCGTTCCAGCCGGTCTCCCAGTTCGGGCTCCTCATGTTCATCCTGCTCCTGGCGGCCTTGGTCGGCGATCTCATCTTCCTGCCCGCACTCCTGGCCACCCGATTCGGAGAGTGCTTCTACCGGAAGTCGCAATCCGTTGATGAGGGTCGAGGGGTGAAGGGCAAGGGGCAAGAGGTGAAGGGCAAGGGGCGAGAGGTGAAGGGCAAAGGGCGAGGGGTGAAGGGCAACGGGCGAGGGGTGAAGGGCAAGGGCCGAGGGGTGAAGGGCAAGGGCCGAGGGGTGAAGGGCAAAGGGCGAGCGGTGAAGGGCAAGGGGAGAGGGGTGAAGGGCAAGGGGTGAGGAGGGTGGAAATACGGACGAGCGGTGCAAAGACAGGATTGCGTGGGAAGCCGCTTCCGGATTTGGCC
>JBDRTC010000106.1:0-12480 GCA_043824335.1 Planctomycetota bacterium
CCTCTACACCAACGGCGACGCCTTCGATTATCTCCCTCCGCACCCCTGGCCGTGGCACGGCGTCCAGTGGCTGGAAAACCGGGGGGGCTTGAGCTTCCAGCACCACCGCATCGTCGAGTTCGGCGGGGTCGTCGGCGCGCGGGCAGCCGACGTCGATCACGACGGCGACCTCGACCTGCTGGCCACCAGCGCGTTCAACGCCTGGGAGAAACCGCAGTCGCAGAGCCTCATCTGGTTGGAAAACGACGGGCAGATGCAGTTTCGGCGTCATGACGTCACCAACACGCCAACGCACCTTCAGGCTCTCGATCTGGGGGATTTCAATGGGGATGGAGAAATTGACCTGGTCACCGGCGGCATGCACATCTGCGCCCCCTATGACCGCGTCGAGCGCGTGGTGCTCTGGACGAACAAGTGGCCGGAAGCGGAGCGATAGAGAAGAATCAGAACGTCAAGACGGTTGACGGCAAACGGGAAATCCGAGATCGAAGGATACCATGGAGCGTGTGGGACGAAATCGCTTGCGGCGACACCTTGCGCTGGCCGCATATGTCAGCGGCTTCTCCGCCGTCTTCTACTTCTACGTGCTGCTGCGTATCCGTCCGGAGCTGTTCTATCACCTGAATCCCCTCGTCTTCTTGCTCGATTTCGATTTCTTGGCCGGTTTTATGGATCAGCCGGGGGGCCTTGTCGAGTACGCGTCGGCTTTCTTGTCGCCCTTGTTTGCCTATGGCTGGCTCGGCGCGCTCGTGGTCACGTCACTGGCCGTGCTCATCTGCCTGGCGACGCGCCAATTTGTCATGGCCGTCGCGGGCGTGGGTGGCCAGGTGGTGTTTCTGATCCCGGCCGTTCTGGTTCTCATGGTGCTCGGTCAATACATGCACCCCGTCAGGCTGTGCGTCGGTCTGGCACTCGTCCTGGCGTTTGTGAACGGGTATGTCTGGCTGGGCGGGCGCCACGTTGCCCTCAGGCTTACCGTCTTCGTAATCGCTTCCGCCGCGGCGTATTACGTGGCTGCCGGACTGTACGTGGTCTTTGCATGCCTGTGTGGTGTGTTCGAGCTGGGCGTCAGGCGCCGTTTCCGGCTGGGTGCGTTGTGTCTGGCGTGTGCAGTCGTTATCCCGATCGTGGAGGGTGCATGGCTGTTCGATCTGAGCGTCCGGGAGGCTTATCGGGGACTCATGCTCCCTGACGAGGGGCACTGGCTGGCGGCCCCGTCATCGCTGCCGATCGGCATGACGATCCGGGCCGGTCTGCTGCTGTTCTTCCCCATCGCCGCCATTTCGCTCGTGTTGCACCGGCGGTTCGCCGGCTCGTCCACCGTCGGCCCGGGTATTCAGGACGGGCCGACACCGGCGACCGATACTGCTCACGTGTCGAATCGCCCGATCGCGGGAGTCCGTTTGGTTCTTCAGGCTGCGGCGTTGCTGATCTTGGGATTCGTGGCCGACGTTGCGTCGTTCGATTTCCCAAAAAAATGTCTGCTCGAGATCGGGCACAGTGCCGAGCACCGACGATGGGCCGACGTCTTGACCCACGCTCGGCGTCTTCCGCTTTCCGACGTGCACGCGTTGGATCCAAGAGTCGCGTCGGACGTCAACCGGGCCCTGTACTACCGCGGCGACCTGCTGGACGAGATGTTTACTTATCCTCAGGCGCTCGACACTCCGTCGTTGGCGCTGGCTTATGAAAGCGCCACAGCCATGGCCAAACTGACGCCCCGGCAGTGCAGCGACGTATTTTTCGACCTTGGCCGGATCAACGAGTCGCAGCACATGGCGTATGAAGCGCTGGAGGTTTTCGGTGAGCGGCCGCGCCTGCTGGAGCGTGTGGTTTACATCCACGTGCTCAAAGGCGAGCCGGAGGCCGCCCGGAGATTTCTCACTTTCATGGAGCGCAGCTTGCTCTACGGCCGCTGGGCGCGACGCCTCGACCAGCAGCTTGACGCCGATCCCACGTTATCCGGCGTGCCCGAGGTCGCCTCGCGTCGCGAGCTGATGGTGGTTCGTGATTCCGTCAGCGACGTGGCGAATCTGGAAGCCATGCTTCTTGGGCTTCTGGAAAGGAACCCCCGGAACCGAATGGCGCTGGAATACCTGATGGCTCATTACCTGTTAACCCGGCAACTTGACAAACTGGTTGCGAATCTGCGCCGCCTCGACGCTTTCGACGATCCGCGCTTGCCGCGGCATTGCGAGGAAGCGCTGGTGATCTACCTGGCGACCACGGGATCGCGGGATTTCGATCTTGGATCGCGCCGGATCAGTCCGGAGACGAGGCGGCGTTTCGGCGAGTTCGTGAGCACGGAACGGCGGTTTCGGGCGGACGTTTCCGCGGCTTTCGCCGCGCTTTACCCCGAGTTTGGCGACAGCTACTTCTTCTGTTACGTGTTCGGCCAAAACAACCCGGCGATCGAGCAATCCAAGCCGATAGAATGAAAAAACGCGCCCTCTATTGGATCGTGCCGGTGAGCCTGCTGACGGTGCTGCCGGCCATCGCGTTCCTGATGTGGCGAAGCGCCGCCGTTGATTTCGCGGGAGCCATCGCCGTGAATCGGCCCCCGCAGATCAGGCCCGACTACCGCGACGCGGTCGTCCCGCCAAACATCGCGCCGCTCAACTTCCTTGTGGAAGAGCCGGGCACGCGTTACGGCGTGCGAGTCCGCTCGGCAGAAGGGGGGATGATCGAGCTCGTAAGCCGGACCCCGCAGATCGCGATCCCCCCGTCACGATGGAAGCGGTTGCTCGCTGCCAATCGGGGCCGGAAGCTTTACTTCGACGTTTGCGTCCGCCGCGAGGATGGACAGTGGACGCGGTTTGAACCGATCCAGAACACGATTGCCGACGCGGAGATCGACCGCTACCTGTTCTATCGGCTCATCAAGCCGATTTACATCCTCCGCGTCAACGTGGGCATCTATCAGCGGGACATCGAGACCTACGAGGAATCGGTCGTCTTGAGCAACCGGTCGTTCAAGGGGGGTTGCATCAACTGCCACACGTTCGCACCGAACCATCCCGACCAAATGATCCTGCAATGCCGTGGCTCTAGCGACGCGCGCGAGTGGAGCGGGATGATCGTGGTTCGGGAGGGCAAGGTGCGCAAGGTCGACACGCGCACGCTCATCGGCGCTGCCGAGCACGACCGCGGACGTGTCGGCCAATCGATGGCCGCCTTCACGGCCTGGCACCCCAACGGGCGTCTGGTGGCGTTTTCGGCGAACAAGATCACCCAGTTCTTCCACGCGGCCGGCGAGAACCGGGACGTTTTTGACGCCCAGTCGGACCTGGCCCTGTACGATGCCGATTCGAACACGGTGACCACCACGCCGGACATCTCCCAACCGGACCGCCTGGAGACGTTCCCCACCTGGTCGCCGGACGGCCGGTATCTGTATTTCTCGAGCACCCGCCCGCTGCCGAAGGAGCGTTACAGGGAAGTCCGCTACGACCTGATGCGAATCGCGTACGAAGCGGACTCCGGGCGCTGGGGCGAGGTGGAACCCGTGCTCTTGGCAAAGGAGACGGGGCTGAGCATCACCGAGCCGAGGGTCTCGCCCGATGGGCGATGGCTCTTGTTCTGCATGTCGAGCTACGGCGCCTTCCCCGTGTTCCAGCCCTCAAGCGACTTGTACCTGCTCGATCTCAAGACCCGGCAATACCACCCGCTAGCCGTCAACAGCGAACGTTGCGAATCCTGGCATAGCTGGTCGAGCAACAGTCGCTGGATCGCATTTGCCAGTAAGCGGCGCGACGGGGTCTTTTCCCGGGTCTACTTCAGCCACGTCGACCCAGCGGGCCACGCCCACAAGCCCGTGCTCCTTCCGCAGAAAGATCCCACCTTCTACGACCGGTTCCTCAAGACGTACAACGTCCCCGAGTTGGCCTCCGCGCCTGCGCCGGCAACGTGTCGCGCGCTCGCCCGGGCCGTTCGTTCCCCCGGTCCCCCCGGCGTCGCCGCGCCCGACCCCGCGCCCGGCATGCACGAGCCGGAGGCTTCTGGTTCGATGGAGCACCCCCCTTAGTGGTCTGTCCGGCTTCTTTGACGGGTGCCACGGGCATCTTGCCCGTGCTTTCACGGCAGCACTGGCGAGACGCCAGTGCCACCCAACCGGTCATTTCAAGGTTGACAGACCACTAGTCATCTAACAACACGGATCCGATCTTGACCAGCACGGCCCAATCGTCGCCGGGATCGGCGGGAGGCCGGCCGATCGATTTTGGGCCGGGGCCGGTGATCGACCGGATCGAGCCGGGCAGAAGGTCGCCGCCGGTGCGGGGGTTGTACCAGGCGACGTCGAACGTGGCGGTCGAGTCGCCGAGGTCGAGGGGCGTGGTGCCGCCGTCGGGAAGGTAGACGGCATAAACCTGCCCCGGCCTGGCCAGGCAGTAGTCGCCCGGGTTGGCGGTGAGCGCATCGGCGGCGTGCATCTGGTGGAAGGGGAGATGACGCTGGAAAAACTCCAGGGCCCCCCCTGGCCGCCGTTCTTCCCGACGTGAACTCGTCTGCGCCGAGCACCGGGCATTTTCAGGGTCAAGGCCATGCTACACTATCTCGGGAATTGTATTGGACCGGCCCCCGGGAATAGAATGGTAGGGGCCGTGCGAATAGACGGCCGTTGCAGCTTAGAGAAGATACCGTGTCGCAAGAGGAAACTCACGGAGAGGCAAGTGCACTCCAGGTATCACCGCCGGAGCCGCGGATTCACGCTCGTTGAAGTGCTCGTGGTCATTGGAATCATTGGCATTCTAGTGGCCATTCTGCTCCCGGCCGTGCAGCAGGCCCGGGAGGCGGCCCGGCGGGTCCAGTGCCGGAACAACTTGAAGCAGATCGGGCTGGCGCTTCACAACTACCTTTCCGCCAACGGCGCGTTGCCGCCGAGCTTCTGCATTCGGCGGGGCACGGCCATCGGCACGAACAACGCCTCCTGGTCGGTCCACGGCCGGCTGCTCCCCTATTTGGAGCAGTCGGGCGCGTACGCCCGAGTTCGCCTGGACGTGCCCTGGGACGCCCAACTGAACACGGGCGTTCCCACGATGCGGATTCCCACCTACCTCTGCCCGAGCGAGGTGAACGACACGGTCCGCGTCGATTCCAGCGGCACTCCGAAGGTCTATCCCCAGAACTACGGCTTCAATTTCGGGACGTGGCTGGTCTATGATCCGGCCACGGGCCGGGGCGGGGACGGCGCGTTTTTCGTCAACAGCAAGACCCGCCCGGCCAGCTTCACCGACGGCACGAGCAACACGCTCGCCGCCGCCGAAGTCAAAGCGTTCACCCCCTATTTCCGCAACACCATGGACCCCGGGCCGACCGTGCCGGCCTTGCCCGGCGACCTGGCCGTGTTTGCCGGCGGGGCCCAGTTCAAGCTCGGCCCTCGCACAAACGACAACACCGGGCACACGGAATGGCCCGACGGCCGCGTCCACCACAGCGGGATCACTACGGTCTTCGCGCCGAACACGTTCGTCAAATACCTCCACACCGACGGCCGCACCTACGACATCGACTACAACTCGCAGCAAGAGGGCCGAAGCGCCACGCAGCCCACGTACGCGGCCGTCACCGCGCGAAGCTATCACCCGGGGATCGTCCACGTGCTCCTGATGGACGGCTCTTGCCGGGCCATCGGCGAGACCGTTCCGCTGGAAGTCTGGAGAGCGTTGGGCACCCGCCAGGGCGGAGAGGCAAACGCCAACGGCGCGTTCTGAGTGCCGCAGATGTAGACGTAGGGTGGGTCGAGGCACGAGACCCACGTTCCGCGGCTGTGCGTTTCGCTCGCGTGGGTCTCGTTCCTCGACCCACCCTACGCGTCTTGCCGCGAGACCGTCACCCTTGACGGGTCTCCCATTTCCCGCCGGTGAAGTCGGGAACCTCTTGCGGCGCGCCCCCCTCCAGGATCGACTTGTGCGATAGGGGGATGATCGAACTCCAGGCGGCCGCGTCGTAGGCGTCGATGGGCGGCTGGCTGCCGGAGCGAACGCACTCCCAGAACGCCCGGGTGCAGAAGTAATCGGCCCCGCCGTGGCCGGTCCCCTCGGCCGCTTTCTCGCCTTCGACCCACATGGGGTGATCGAACTCTTCGGCGTAGGTGCCGAGCGGTTCCCACTGGTGCCCCTTCGTGCGGCCGTCGATCCAGATGCTGTCCAGCCGCGACTCGTAGCTCGCCTGGAGGCCTTGCAGGGCGTGGTAGGTGGTGGTGGGGACCGGACGGGGTGAATACATGTCGGCCCTGAGATCGATCATCACCCCTTTCGCGGTGCGGATCAGCGTGTTGACCGAATCGCCCACCTTGAACACCTGTTGTCGCGCAGGGCTGTTCTCGGGGAACTTCTTGACGGCGAAATCGTGCAGGCCGGCAGTCTTGCTGCTCGACGCCACCAGCGAGACCATCCGGTCGCCGCGGTTGATCCCCAGCCATTGGGCCACGGGCCCGAGGGAATGGGTGGGATAGAGGTTTCCGGCCCAGTCGCGGGCCATCTCGCCCCGCCAGGTGAGCGTTCCGTCGGGCTCAAAGTTGATGAACCGGCAGTCGTGCACGTACCCGCACTCGGCAAAGGTCAGCTCGCCGAAGACGCCCTTTTCGACCATGTTGCGGATCATCATCGTGTGCCGCCAATAGCAGCAGTTCTCGGAGAGCATGTAGATCTTGCCGGTCTCTTCCGCGGCCCGGACGAGGCCCCAGCACTCGTCGAGCGTCATGGCGGCGGCCACCTCGCTCAGCACGTGCTTGCCGGCCCGAAGGGCGTCGATCGACATCACCCCGTGGTCTTGCATGGGCGTGGTCACCAGCACGGCGTCGAGGTCGTCCCGCTCGAGCATGCGGCGGTAATCCGTGGGGCCTTTCGAGTAGCCCTCGGGCTTGGCTCCGGGGCGGGCCTCTTGGACAACGCCGATCGCCCGATTGAGGTGGGCCTCCTTGATGTCGCAGATCGCCCGGATCTCGACCCCCGCGTTCAAGGCGAGCCGCACGTGGTGCGTTCCGCGGGACCCCACGCCGATCACGCCCACGCGGATCGGCTTCGGGCTCTCTTGTGCCGATGCCGACGCCCCCAACCCGGCCGCGACCCCGGCAGCGGCGGAAAGCTGAAGAAAGTCGCGACGCTCGATGTGCTTGTCCATCGTTTATCTCCTTCTGAACACTGGTTTGGCGTACGGGGCTCTTGCGAACGACTGCCGCGTCGGGCAACCTTGTCTGTTGGGACGGCAGTACAACTGCTGTCCCAACAAGGACCGAATTCCCCAAACACCGGCAGCACCAGCCCACACCGTATGGTGTGCCCATGAGAATAACCGGAACGGGCGGCGGATGCAATTTCCCGTCTCCTTTTTGCTTTTGCCGGCCGGGACGAGTACCATGGTCTCGGGCGGTCACGTTCCCAATCAGAGCTCGAAGACGCAATCGGAGGCTATTGACCATGACGCGTGCCAATCGACGGGAATTCTTGAAACGGGCGGCGGCCGGGCTGGCAATGGCCATCGGCTCGCCGGTGCTGGCGGCCCAGGAGGAGAGCCCGGCGGGGCTGCCCGTGCGGCCGCTCGGCAAGACGGGCGAAAAGGTCTCGATCGTCGGGATGGGCGGCTGGCACATCGGCTCCATCCCGGAAACCGAGGGCATCGCCATCATGCACGAGGCCATCGACGAGGGGATGAACTTCTTCGACAACTCCTGGTGCTACCACATGGGCGGGAGCGAAAAGGTGATGGGCAAGGCCCTCTCCACCGGCGGACGCCGCGACAAGATCTTCCTGATGACCAAGAACTGCGGCCGCGACTACCAAAGCTCGCTCGCCTGCCTGGAAGACAGCCTCAAGCGGCTCAAGACCGATCACGTCGATCTCTGGCAGTTCCACGAGATCAACTACGCCGAAGACCCCAAGTGGCTCATCGAGCGGGGCATGCTCAAGGCGGCCCTCGAAGCGAAGAAGGCGGGCAAGGTCCGCTACATCGGCTTCACCGGACACAAGGACATCGACCATCACCTCGGCATGCTCGCCACGCCGGCCGACTGGGACACCGCCCAAATGCCCACCAACCTGCTCGACCCCCACTACCGCAGCTTCCAGGAGAAGGTCGTGCCGGAGTGCAACCGCCGCAACATCGGCGTGATCGGCATGAAGGCGCTCTCCGCCGGCCACATCCCCGACGAACTCGGCTTCACCGCCGAGGTCTGCCGCCGCTATGCCCTTTCGCTCCCGATCAGCACGCTCGTTTGCGGGATCACTTCCCGCAAAGAACTTCGGCAGGACCTCGCCGTCGCCCGCAACTATAAGCCGCTGACCGAGGCCGAGCTGCGCGACCTCTTGGCCGACACCAAAGCCCCCGGAAGCAAAGGCGAATACGAGCGCTTCAAGACGACCGCCCGGTTCGACCACCCCTACCACCGAAAGCAGCATGGGCTGTAATCGCCGATGTAGGCGTCGCCGCTGGTGCCGTTGGCCAGGATGCCGACCATCGTGTGACGAACAACTTCCCGATTCGGACATCCCCCGTTTAGCTGCCGCCGGCACGGCGGCTTTGTACCTGACAGGCCTTTCAGCCGCACGCCGCCGTGCCGGCGGCAGCTAAACGGGGAAGTCTTCTCTCACGCGCCCCTCGCCCCTCTTCACTCGCCCATCACGGTGACCACGAGCGTGCGTTGGCGAGGCCGGACGTCGCATTCGAGGTGGAAGATTTGCTGCCACGTGCCCAGCACGGGGGCGCCGTCGCTCACGGGGACGGAGAGCGAAGGCCCCAGGAGCGTGGCTTGAAGGTGCGAGTGGCCGTTTCCGTCGTGCCAGGCCTGCTCGTGCCCGTACTCGCGGCTGGGCGGGATGAGCCGGTCGAGCATTTCGGGCACGTCGCGGACCAGGCCGGGCTCGAACTCGACCACGCCCACCGCGCCCGTGCTGCCGACCGTGAACACGTGGGCCACCCCCGTCTGGATGCCCGAGCGGCCGACTGCCTCGGCGACCCGGCCGGTGACGTCGTGCATGTGGCGGTGCCCCTTCGTCTCGATCGTGAACCGCTCTTGATGGACCATGGAAGGTGCTCCGCCTGGTTCTCGGTTCTCGCTACGATGCTGGACGGCCCAGCAGCCCGTTGAAAAAGGGTGTCACTGCTGGCTTGCCCAGCAGTGCTGTACAGATTCTCCCGAAAATCACTGCTGGGCAAGCCAGCAGTGGCACCCAAATCGCCGAAGAACTGCTTTTTCAACGGGCTGCCAAGAACGCCGTCCCCGACCGGGCCGCCTGGAAAACATTCGACGACGCACTCCGCGCAAACGACAAGCTCTCGGGCTTGCTCGGCCGGAACCCACCCGAAATCGAGCGCGCCGAAGCGTTCGCGTCGCTGCTGGACGTCCTTCGCAGCGTCGGGGTCCGCGACCGCGCAGAGGAATCGGGGCGCGTGCGGATCCTCTCGGCCTCGAGCGCCCGGGCGCTTCGGATTCCGTATCTCTTCTTCGCCGGGCTTGCCGAGAGATCGTTTCCGCCGCCCGACCGCCAGGATCGGCTCTACAGCGAGGCCGAGTATCGCACGTTGATCGACGAAGGATTGCCGCTGGTCGCGCGCTCTGAGCGGAACCGGGAAGAGATGCTGCTGTTTTACGAGGTGATGACGCGGGCGTCGCGGCAGGTCTCGTTCAGCTATCCGGCGCTGGACGAAGCGGCCCAGCCTCTTTCGGCGAGTCCGTATCTCGATGAGGTCGAGTTGGCGTGTGGCCCGGGGCGAATTCCGCGCACCGAAGCGCCCACCCTCAGCCCGATCCCCCGGCACGACGAGCCGCTCACGGCGGCCGAGTTTCGCGTCAAGGCGGTGTCGACGGCGTTGGAAGGAAACGTCTCGCTCTTGGCCGATCTCGTCCACCGCGAGCCGAGGCCCGGCGTGGCCGAAAGCATCCTGGCCGGTCTTGCCATGGTCGAGGCCCGCCAGGACCGCAACACGTTCGGACCCACGGAGGGTCTCCTCGACGGCGACGCTGCCCGCCGGGAAATGTCCATCCGCTTCGGGCCGGCCTGGACCTTCACGGCGACCGAGCTGGAGCAGTACGCCTCGTGCCCCTATCAGTTCTTCCTCGACCGCGTGCTGGGGCTGGAGCCCCTTGAGGATCTCGACCTCTCGCTCGACTACCGGGCGCGGGGCCGCCTGGTACACCGTGGGCTGGCCGACTTTCACCAACGGGTGAACGAGCACGGGAAGGGCCCCACGTCACCGGCCGCGCTGGACGAGGAAGACTACCGCCGCCTGCTGGGCGAAACGTACCAGCGGCTCACGCAACACGCGGCACGCGGCCCGTTGGACGCCGCCTTGCACGAAGTTGATCTTCGCCTCTGGACCCGCTGGGCGGACGACTATCGCCGGCAGCACGAGGCCTATGACCAAGAGTGGCAGGATTGCGGCGTCCCCTTGCGGCCCACCTGGTTCGAAGTCTCTTTCGGACACTCCGGAGACCACGCCTGTCGGCTCTCCACCGACCGGCCGCTGGAGCTTTCCGTTCCCGGGGGCGTGATCCGCATCGCGGGCCGCATCGACCGGATCGACACCGGCACCATCGCCGGGCAAACGGTGTTTAACGTGCTCGACTACAAGACGGGCACGTCGACCCGCTACAGCCGCGACGCGCTCACCGCAGGAACCGCCCTGCAACTGCCCCTTTACGCCATGGCAACCCAGCAGCTTCTCCTGGCCGAAGAGCACGCCGTGCCCTGGCAGGCCGGGTACTGGGCTCTCCAGCAAAACGGTTTCAAGCCGAAGCAGGCGCTTAGGATGTACGAGTGCCGAGACGAACGGCTCCAGGCGCGGTCCGAATGGGAGAGCGTTCAGGCCAACGTCGTCGCGAACGTGGCAACATGGGTCGAAGAGATTCGAGCGGCCCGGTTCCCCGTATCGAGCGCCGACGTCGACTGTACTCGGCTCTGTCCCTTCCGGACCATCTGCCGCATCAACCACGTCCGCTCGTTGGGAAAGACATGGGAAGCGACGCCGCACGAGGATTGACCGACCAGCAGCGTCGGGCCGTCGATGCCCGGGGCGTCTCCGTCGCGCTCTCGGCCGGGGCCGGGTGCGGCAAGACCTTCGTGCTCACCGAGCGGTTCCTCGCACAGCTCGATCCGAGCGGCGAGGGGCGAGGGACGAGGGCCGGGGGACGGTCAAGGCTGGCGGAGTTGGTCGCCATCACCTTCACCGAACGCGCCGCCCGGGAGATGCGCGATCGCATCCGCTCGGCCTGCCGCGGGCGCTTGCTCGAGGCCCCTGCGGATCAGGCCGGCTACTGGCTCGACCTGATCCGCGACCTCGACTCAGCCCGAATCAGCACGATCCACTCGTTCTGCGGCACGCTGCTTCGCTCCCATGCGGTCGAAGCGGGGCTCGATCCGCAGTTCCGCGTGTTGGAACAGGCCCAGGCCGACACCTTGTTGTACGAATTGATCGACGATGAGCTTCGCAACCGCCTGATCGCCCGGGATGATGCGGTGATGGACCTGGTGGTCGACTTCGGGCTGGAGTCGCTTCGGGGAATGGTCGCTGCGCTGTTGAACCGCCGCGCCCAAATCGATTGGCCCCAATGGCGCGACGTAACGCCGGAGGAGCTGGCCGCGCGATGGGAGACCTTTTCGCACGAGACGGCGGCGCCCAAGGCGCTGGAGGCAATCGCCCGGTCGCGGGACGCCCAATCCGTGCTCCGCATCGCCCAAGAGCACTTCCCCAGCAACCCCACGATGCAAGACCGATGCCGCGTGCTCTTGGAGCGGATCGCCGGTCTTTCCGAGAGCACGGATCCGCTGGGTGACTTGCAGGCGATTTCCGAGAATGCCCGGGTGCAAGGCGGCGGGGGCAAGAAGGCGTGGCCGAGCGAGGGCATCTACGAGCAGTTCCGCGACGCGTCCAAGCGCCTCCGGGAAGCAGCCAACGCCGCGCTGGCCGACGTCGCCTTCGACGCGGCCGCCGCGCGCCCCGCCGCCGAGGCCGGGCTGCGCCTGCTGTCGGTAGCCGAAGGCGTTGCCCAAACATACGGCGAGCAAAAGCGGGCACTCGCCGCGCTCGACTTCAACGACCTCTTGATCCACGCAAGAAAACTGCTCACCGCGCCGGAAAACGAAGCCCTGTGCAAACGGCTCGCTTCCCAGATCCGGCTCTTGCTGGTCGATGAATTCCAGGATACCGACCCGTTGCAGGTCGAGCTGGTCAGGGCGCTCTCGACCCCGATGCTCACCAAGGGGAAGCTCTTTTTCGTGGGCGACTACAAACAGTCGATCTACCGGTTCCGCGGCGCCGATCCGCACGTCTTCGGCCGGCTTCGCGACGAGATCCCGCCGGAGGGCCGTCTGCCGCTTTCGCTTAACTTCCGCAGCCAGCCGGCGATCCTGCATTTCGTCAACGCCCTGTTCTCCGACGACCTGGGCCGGGACTACGACCCGCTTGTGGCTCATCGCCCCCAGGTCGGCCCCGAGCCGGCGGTCGAGCTGCTCTGGGCGCCCCAGCCCGACGACGAAGAGGCCG
>JBDRTC010000107.1:0-7246 GCA_043824335.1 Planctomycetota bacterium
TGGCCCGAGCGGGACGGAAACGCACGACTACATAATCAGCGTGTCGGTGTCCGACGGGACCGACGGTGACGCGGCGATGGCGACGGTGACGGTCAATAATGTGGGCCCGGTGCTTAGTGGCTTGTCCAATAGTTCCCCGGAGGGTGGCGGGGCTTCGGAGGGGCATATAGTCACGGTCTCAGCCAGTTTCAGCGATCCCGGCGTGCTCGACACGCACACTGCCACGATCGAATGGGGAGATGGCACATCCACATCGGGCACCGTTACCGAATCAGGCGGTTTGGGAACGGCGGAAGGTGGGCACGTCTATGAGTCGGGAGGTATCTACACGATTGCGGTAAGTGTGACGGACGACGATGGCGGTAGGGACACGGAGACGACAACCGCTGTAGTCTCTGGCGTGGGACTGCACAACGGGGTTTTGCAGATTATCGGCACCAACGAGAACGATCACGTGTTCGTGCAGGACGTTCGGCGCGGAGACCTGCTGGTGTTCGCCGACTTCCGGGGTGGCCGGCGCGTGGAACGGTACGCCGGGGCAGCCGTCAGCCAGATCGACATCAGGATGTACGGCGGCAACGACCAGGCGCACGTCGGGGCTCGTGTTCGTACGCCTGCGTTCATCGACGGAGGAGCCGGGAACGACATCTTGCACGGGGGCTCTGGAGCGGACATTCTGCTGGGCGGCCTTGGCCGAGACCTGCTTTTCGGTGGCCGCGGCCGCGACCTGATCATCGGGGGCCTTGGTGCGGACCTGCTGATGGGCAGCTTTAGCGACGACATCCTCATCGGCGGGACCACGGAGTATGACGAAGATTCGGAGGCCCTGTACGACATCCAAGCAATCTGGACCTCGGAAGAGGACCATGCTACCCGCGTCGCCATCCTCAAGGACACGACAAGGCCCACGTACCTGACGGAAGGGGAAACCGTGTGGAACGACGACTCTGTCGACTTCCTGTTTGGTGGGCCCGCCCGGGATTGGCTCTTCTATGATCTCGATCTCGACAGGGTATTCGGTGGATCGCGACGTTAAGTCAGGCGCTGGACGCTTCGAGCCGCCGCGACCGTCCTGACGGCGACCTCTTCTGGGGGCAGCAGTGCAACTGCTGCCCCAACCAAAACCGTGATTCGCTGAAGTTATTTTTCCGGCGATCCCTATCGTCTCTCGCCTGGCTTCACGCCGAAGTGGAAGAGGACGTTGCGCATCAGGGCTTGGAGCTTGGGATCCGCGGAGAGGCCCCAGCCGGCGCCGATCGAGCCGGCGCGGAAGACGCGACCGCCCGCGGGCCGCTCCCAGTAGATCAGCTCGGCGGCCACCGTGAAAAGGCCCAGCAGGATCAGCACGAGCGGGAGTGTCTTCATGGTGTGTTCCTCCGAGTTCTTCAGCGTCAAGCGGTCAACGTTCCGAGGTGACCAGCAGCGGAGCCAGGTGGCGTCGCAACTCGCGAAGCCGCTCCTCCTGCTCCACGCTGAAAGAGCCGCCGCGCTGGGCGTAGGTGTCCATCCAGAGGATTAGCCGTTCGAGCTCGGCGCCGTCGAGCTTGACTTCGTAGTGGTCTTCGGCCAGGAGTTTCGTCAAAGGGCTCGCCATGGCGGCGCAGGCGCCGGCGACCGAACGACGCGCGTCGTAGCGTGCCTGGACGTGACTGCGGAGGCTGCGCTCGCCCCCGAAAGAAAGCAGCGTCTCGTAAGATTGCGCCGCCGTAAGATCGGTCTCGGCCCCATCGGCGCCCGGCTTGTGGCATTCCACGCAACGTTGATCGAGCACCGGCTGCACGAGAGCCTGAAAATCGAGCGGCCAGGAACCTTCCGGACCGACCTCGATCAGGGAAGGCTCGCGCATGGCGGCCATCGGTTGCCGGGCGGGCGGGGCGCTCCGGCGGTGTTCGTGGCAGCCAACGCAGGAGTACGTCTGCCCCGGCTGCACGTACGTCACGCTCCGCATCGTCTGGACCGCCATCCCGTCGGCGTCGAGCGCTTGCAGGAAGATGGGCACACCCGCGGGCACCCGGAAGTAGGCGGAGCCGTCCGCTTCGACCGGAACCGTCCCCAGGACGAACTTGCCCGGGTCGTCGTGGGTCACTCCCAGCGCGGGGTGGTTCATCCTGGGGTCCGTCTTCGGCGGCACCCCGACGATGCGGAGCCTGCGGATCGTCCCCGGCGCGAAGCCTTTGAGGTCGCCCTGGTAGACGTCCTGTAAGAGCATGCGTCCTTCCGCGTGCCCGTCGTCCCAGGCGACGTCGGAAGGCACTTCCGCCGGTCGCCGGCGCGGGGCGATCGGAATCGGGTACATGCTTGATATCTTCGGGTCGCGGTAAAGCAGTGTGAGATCCCCGAAGGCGTCGAACAAATACAAGCCAAGGCTGTTCGGCGGACCCGGATTGCCGGGATCGCCCAAGCGCGGGTACGGGTTGACCGCGTGGATGGGCAGTGGATCAGGGCTCCAGGCCGTCAGGTAGTGTTGCTCGGATAGGGGAAACGGATTGGCATAGTAGCTGTTTCCCCAGCCTTCGATTTCCGGGAACGGCACTTCAGGGGTCAACCGAGCCATGGAGGCCTGGCCGTCGACGCCTCTGCCCGTGTCGAGCAATACGAGGCTGCCGCCCGTGATCGAGTGATGCGCCGAGGCCGTGAAGATGAACTTGTGCGAGCTGGGGATGCTTCGGGCCTCGAAGATGCTGTACGGGCCCTGGGTGAAGTTGCCGAAGACCGCCTGGGCGGCCATCCCGTTGGGGAGCGTCGACCAGAGACCCATGTGCCACATTCGGTGCCGGTCGACGTAATCCCATCGGGCGTAAAGGATTCGCCCGTCGTGGGCCACGCTGGGTGTCCACTCGAAGCTCTCAAAAGGCGAGATCGACCGCATGTTCCCGCCGTCAGCGTCGATCACGTGAAGCGTGTGAACGCTGCACGGCCGGAATTGATCTCCACCGCAGCGAACGAAACTGTCAGGCAGGTCGTCGGTGGCGTTAGTCGACTGAGCACTCGATTTGCCGCATTGGATGAATTGACCCCGGCGCGTGGAAAGAAAGACAATGTCGCCGTTGGGCAAGTAGCGGCCGTCGAAGTCGTTGTACCTTCCGCGGGTCAGGCGGCGGAGCCCGGTGCCGTCGAGATTCATCTCGTAAAGGTGATAGAAGGAATCCTCGGGGATGCCGGCCTTGTCGAGCTTGTTCTCTTTGCCGAGCAGGTCCGGGTAGTACCTCGCGTAGGCAAAGATCGCCTTCGTGCCGTCGAAAAAGAGGTCCGGCCGGATGATGTCGCCCGGCGGCAGCAGGTCGGCCGTCAAGCTGCGGACCCGCGGGGAGTCGCCGGCAAAATCGTCGAGAACGCAGAGTTCACCGCCGGGCCGCGACCACCAGGCGATGTACTGGTCGCAATGGCAGTTAAAGACGCACGGGGCCCGCTTGGCGAAAAGCAGCTTGTCGAAATCCAGAAGCGGATTGGCCAGCGCCAGCTTGCGGACGGCCCATTGCGCTTCCAGGTATAGCTTGCGCTTGGCGTCTTCAGTTGCGTCGGCCGGCAGGTCCTCGAATCGTTTGGAAACTTCTTGGAGAATCGCGACCTGGGCGTCGACGTCGACTCCCCGGCCGCCAAGATCCTCGGCCAGCTTCAGCCCGCGCTCGACGACCGTGACCGTGGGATACACAACCGGCTGCTGAGGGGCGGGCTGCGAAGACCACGGGTTGTAGTCGAGCACCGAATACTTGCTGCTGCTGCTCTGGTTGGCCGGCTTGTTAAGCGCCACGTTCTGGTCGCTGCCGACCGGGTAAACCTCGATCTCCTCGAGCGTCAAATGCTGCTTGCCGGGCAATTGGATTCGCACCAGTCGCGCTTGGGCCCCTTTGATATCGACCGTGATGGGCGCCTTGGGATCGGCGAACTCGTTTCCGTCGTGGCGGAAGACCTCGGTCCACGCCTTGCCGTCGTCCGAAAGAAGCACCATGAACCCCAACGCCCGCTTCCATTCCGCCGAATAGCCCGTGTTGGTAATCACGGCCCGTGCCAAGGGCATCGGGCTGCCCAGGTCGACGTGCCACCAGGGTTTCTCGTCCAAATCGGTGTGGAAGCCCCAGGTGCCGTCGACGACGCCGTCGCACCCCCCGGCGGCGTCCTGCTCGGGCCGGACGTCGTACGGAAGCGGCGTGTTCTTGAGGAGCGAATTCGACGGGTTGCGGACCTTGGCCTGGACGAGCCAATCGGCCTCGATCTGTTCGGGGGTCGTCGCCGCCGGCGTTTGTGAGTTCCCGGTTTGGCCGGAAGGCTCTTCACCCGCCACAGCCAGGGAGACCACGAGCCCCAGCACAAGAATCGGAAAGGAGAAAACGGTTCGCATTGTGCAGCTCCTGTCTGTTTTCCCAAGTCGAACTCACGACTCTCCCGCCGGCTTCGATTCGAGCACTTGCAACAGCGCCTTCATGTAGCCGACGGTATAAGCGCGGCCGCGGTGGCCCCAGGGGGTGTCGCCGGGCATGTGGGGGACGTGGTCGGTGAGCATGATGCCGCGGAAGCCGACCTCCTTGAGCGTGCGCATCGTTTCCAGGATGTTGCAGTTGCCTTCGCCGAGCCAGCACTCGGTGAAGTCGTCGGCAGTCCCTTGGACGTCGCGCAGGTGGACGTAGAAGAGCCTGCCACGCTCACCGAAGAAGCGGATGGCCTCGAGCACGCCGGCCCCGCCGCGCATCTCGGACCAGCAGCCGTGGCAGAAATCGAGCCCGTGCATCGGGCTGTCGTGCACTTCCATCGCCCGCTTGAAGTTCTCGAAGTTCCAGAACAGCCGGGCGACCCCGCCCAACTCCGCGACGGGCGGATCGTCGGGATGCAGGGCCAGGCGCACGCCGGCCTCTTCGCAGTCGGGCAAGATCCGCTCGAGGTACCAGTCGTAGTTGTCCCACATCTGGTCTTCGCTGTAACGGCGCCCGAAACTGAGCGGCCTCTTCCGGGCCTCGTCCAGCTTGAACGCGGTCGCCACGGCCCCGCCGCGAACGGTTCGCGGAGCGGTTCGCCAGACGCTGTTGGGCATGAAGTGGTAGCCAAAAATCGGAATCCCCGCCCGGCCGATGTTCCGCACCGTATGACGCATGTTTTCCAGTTGCTCGTCGCGCCCGGGGAGGCCCAGCATGATCTTGTCGTAGAACGAGATCGGCACGTTCTCGATCGAGACGAGCCGCAAGCCGGCCTCCCGTGCCCGGGTGTTAAGCGCGAGCAGGACTTCGTATTCCCACCGCTTTTCGCCGGGCAGTTTCGGCGTGTTGAGCACGATATCCTCGACGCCGCACTGCTTGACGAACGCCATCCGTTCGTCGGTCAATTCGCTGAACTGACCCAAGCCGACGCGCATCGGGAGCTTGTCGAGGTCCTCGGCCGCCTTTTCCGAATTGTGGCTACCACCGGCTTCTTCGGGCGGCGCGGCCCAAAGCGCTTCGGCCAGCGCTCCCGCCGAACCGACGGCTGCCAAGGAGGCTTTCAGAAAACGACGCCGCTCGAAGGAGGTCCTCTGCTTGGGGACGCTTTGAGCGGGTCCTCCAGTTCGGGGGCTGTGGACATTGCCGGTGCTCATGATTCACTCCTTCCCGAACTTCACCTTGAAGAAGTGGGCTGCCGATCGGTACGTCGACGATGCCCCCGGGTATCGCAGGTCGGCTTCGATGCCCAAAGCGTCCATCTTCTCCTTGAGCTTCAGGCCGAAGATCACGTGATGCACCTTCCATCCTCTCGCCCTTTGCGGATCGGTGGGCACGGGGGCGTCCGGCGCCATGCCGTAACCCATGTGAATCGGAGGATCATCGGCCGAGATGAGCGAAAGGGCCGAGACTTCCGCCACCTGTTCGTGGAGTTCTGCTTTCGTCTTGACGTCGAACGACTCGAACGGGTCACGGTGGGGCGTTTCATAGCCGGGAACGTGCTCTTGCCACCAGTCGAAGTCCATGGTCGTCTGGCCGCCGTTGGTGGCCACGCAGGCCAGTCGCGTCGATTCCCGCTCGATCGGGTCGGGGCTGTCGGGATCGGCCATCTCGTCGTGAAACGCCAGCCACACGTCGATCACGTTCCGCTCGTGCGGGCCGTAGGCGACGTTTCGGTGAGTCGGCGCCGGTTTCGACCTCGGCTGTCCGCCAAAGCCGAACGTGGTGAGCGCCAAGACCATGGCGGATGCGATCCCCATGCGCCCGAAGACCGTTTCCCTGTGGTACCCTGCGATCATCGATTTTCCTCCCGTTGCGGGCAGAGTCAAGCGGGACGGACTATAGATTGCACGGTGTCTTAGGGTGCCACGGGCATCTTGCCCGTGCACTGGCGAGACGCCAGTGGCACCCGACCGTACAGGTTTTCCCTTGTCCCGCTTTAACATTCCTCCCATTCACATGCCCAGTTCCCGGCGATAGGCCGCCAGATGTTTCTCGGCCGCGCGCACGTGGGCCAGCGCATCCGACAATTCCCCGGCCGGCAGCAGGCGGGCCGTGAGCTGTAACTCGGTCGTCTCCCGGGCCAGAACGGCAAGCTTCAGCGATTCGGCAGCGACGCCCGGGCCTGATCCTCCGATCGCGTAGTCCAGTGCCCACGTCACGGCAAACACACCTTCCGCAAGCGTGGGAGGTGAATCCGTGAAGAATGCTCTTTGGAGGAAACTCAGGAACGGCCGGGCAACGGACCGCCCGGCTCCCAAAGAAGCGAACGGTCGATCCGGGGTTTTCCATTCCGGTTGGAGATCGCGGGCGGAAAACTCGCAAAGCTCGAAGCCGTCGCAGGCGGCCAGCGCGACCAGGGCGCCGAAGTGCCCCATGTCGGCCCGGGTGGAGGCGAACTCGTCGATCGCCTCGGCCGAGATCATTTTGGCGACGGTCAGGCTGGTCCAGTCCCGAAACCTCGAATCCGAGCGGATGGAAGCGACGACCTGGGCGAAGCGCTGCCCCAGCCCGGCGCGGCCCACGCCGGCAACGATCAGGTCCTTCTGGACGACGAACGTGCTCGCCGCCGGCTCTTCGGCCGGATCGACGCGCCCGGTCTCGCCCCGATCGGCATCCGCCGATCCGACCACGATCCCGTCTTCACAAAGAACGCCTACGAGAAGGTGACTCATCCTTCCTCATTCCGATTTCATCCTTCAAGAAAAACGCCCGGCAGCCGGGCGCTGAGAACGACTGCCGGGCTTGGTGGGATCGAGGCTCCAGGGCCCCGAATCCCTTTTCGTTCGGTTCACACTTCCAGCGTCCACGGGGCGCGGTATTTTTTGGTCACCAGGGCG
>JBDRTC010000108.1:0-2605 GCA_043824335.1 Planctomycetota bacterium
TCGAGTCCAGTGCCGCCCACTTGTTGTAACTCTCGCCGAATCCAGTACTTAGGATACCTGCCGACGGTCGGCAGTGCGGCCTGTAAGTCGAAACCAAAGGGGTAGATTACCCCTTTCGACCCCAGGAGCACCGCCGATGCCAAGTCTGAAAAACAAGGTTCCGAAGTACCGTCTCCACAAGCCCAGCGGGCAAGCCCTGGTCCAGGTCGCCGGCCAGCGGATCTACCTCGGCAAGTACGGCTCCGACGAATCGCGCCGGAAGTACGACCAGATCATCGGGCAGTTTCTGGCCGAGCGGTCAGCCGGCCAGGAGGCCCGGTTCTCGCCCCGGCCGTCCAAGGCGCAGCCGATCACGATCGCGGAGTTGTGCCTCGCGTACTGGCAGCACGCCGAACGCTACTACGTGAAGGATGGGGAGCAGACCGACCACGTGGGCGTGGTCAAGAGGGCGCTCCATTTTCTGAACGCCCTCTATGCCGACGAACCGGCCACCGAGTTCGGACCGGTGAAGCTGCAGCGCCTCCAGCAAGACCTGATCCGCCGGAAGCTCTCCAGGGTCTACATCAACGGGCTCTCGGGGATCATCAAGAGGATGTTCCGCTGGGCGGCCTCGCAGGAAATGCTGCCCGGGTCGGTCTACCAGGACTTGGCCACCGTGCCGGGACTCAGGAAGGGCAGGACCGAAGCCCGGGAGACCAAGCCCGTGGGCTCCGTCGCCGACGAGGTGGTCGAGGCTACCCTGCCGTACCTGCCTCCCGTGGTCGACGATAGGGTCCGCTTCCAACGGCTGACCGGCTGCCGGCCCTCCGAAGTCTGCCTCTTGCGGCCGGGCGACGTGGAACGCTCTGGGGTGGTCTGGGAGTACATCCCCGAGCAGCACAAGACCGAACATCATGGCCACCCGCGGGTGATCGGGGACGTGCAAGAAGCCAGCTACCATGAGCAGGCGCTCAAGGTCTCTGCCGAAGTACTGAGGCTCGTCAACTCATGTGCCAATGTCTACCGTTGCCGCGATCCCAACGCTGTTACCCTTGAGCCCCCCAGCCACGGTCGGGATTTCATCCGCGAAAACTGGCCGGGCGTGAAACGGTTCCTTCCAAAGCGGGCCCCCGCCTTCGACGCCAAGAAGTTCTGCGTGTGGCTCCGGGATGAAGGCATAAAGGCGGCTCGCCTGCCCGACCAAGTGGCAGAACCGACACCCCAGGTGACAAAACTGACACCCCAGGTGACAAAACTGACACCAAAAGTGACACGGAGAAAAACATCTCGCCCCATGAACCGGACGGCCTCCAGGTGTGCCACGGCCTACAAGAAAGAGCGGAAGATCGACCCGACAATCAAGCTCAAACACTTTGTTTCTTCGTGGGCAGAGGATCGCCCGGAACTCTCGGCGACCTCCATCTACCGGACATTGTTGGACAACCCAGACCAGTGGAAGGACTCTGAAGAAGTGACAGAAAACTGACACGCGCCCGATCGCCTTGGCGATTTCTTGCTAGCCTTCGTGCAATTGCAACCCGCAACACGGAGGCTTTTTCTATGGCTATCGACCTCAACACCGAGGAAGTTCTCCCCTTCGCGCTCGCCGCACGGCGCGTGCCCGGCCGGAACGGAAAGGGGGTCGCAGTCTCGACGCTCTTCAGGTGGGCATCGAGGGGCGTTCGCGGCATCCGTCTCGAATTCCTGCAAACCGGCGGCGTAATGAGCACGTCGACCGAGGCTTTGCAAAGGTTCTTCGACGCGCTCACCGAGCAAACAGTCAGCGCCAACGGCACCCCTCGCGAGCCCACGCCGCGCGAACGATCGGCGGCCAGCGAAAAGGCCAAGCGTGAGTTGGCGCAGGCGGGGATCTGAGCATGGTAGGCACAATCACCCCATGCGTGAATGCCGATCGCGCCGCCCGCATCCAGGCCATCACCGACGCCGCCCGTGTCCGCGAACACCTGGGCCAAGCCGCCCTCCACCGTCGTCTGCCTGGTGGCGAGCACGAAATCATTTTCCGCGGCCGGCGCTTCACCGGCACGACGCTGGAAGCGGCCGTCGACCAGGCCCGGGCCGGAATTCAATACTCCTGAGGTTGAAATCATGCGACAACTCGTCAACTTGCCGGAAGCGATTGCCCAGCGCGTCGCTCGGCTGCACAAGAAGGGTGTTTTGTACCAGTACGCGGAAATCCATCGTCCAGGGAAGCCAAGCGTTTGGCGTGAATTCGTCCGTCTCACGATCGCCGACTGTGAACAGTTGGTGGAGTACCACACACGCCGCGCCCGGAAGGCGATCGCCCGTTTGGAGATTACCGGGAGCACAAGGTCGACTCGGACGGCGGCCGATCACGTCTATCGAGCTCGGCTGTACCGATGGCGCTATCACGAGATGATTGGAAACGAGCCGGGCGAAGCGGACATGCCGTTTCCTTTGCTCAGCGAGGAAGAGGCTGCAGCGCTTGCAGTCGAGGAGGATGGACCGTGCTGATACCCCCGTCCAACGACTACGCGCACGCCTTGGTCAACGTGATCTGCCTGACCGACGCGCTGACCACATCCCACGCGATCGTAGGGGCCAAGAAGGAACGACTCCAGGCGTTTCGGACGGACGCTGCGCAGGT
>JBDRTC010000109.1:0-8040 GCA_043824335.1 Planctomycetota bacterium
GGGCGGCCGGAGACTCGGGGACTGTCCCGATTTTCCCGCAGGGAAAATGAGACTGTCCCCCTCCCAAACCGGGGAGTTACTTATTGGCCGCCCCAAAGGATCGAACTGTCATGGCTCGCGAAGGAAACCGTCCCCAAAAACTTCCCAAGTCGGCCCGTGCGCTGGTTAAACGCCTGGGTGAAATCAAGACCCGCTTCTCGCCCGAAGAGAGAGAAGAAAAGCTCGCGATTCTCGACCGGCTCCGCCGGACCGCGATCCCGGCTCCCGGCACGCTGCGTGCCTATCACGAGCTTCTGCTCTTCATCCGCGCCTACCCCGACGATGAGCAGGTCCTGAAGCTGGTCCTACAAGAGTGCGACCGTTTCGGCGCCCGCGTGGCCAGGTTGCGGCGCGCCGATGCCGGTGCGGCCTCGAAGCTCAACGACTCGGGCATCGCGGGAACCCCGATCTACTACCGGTACGAATACGCCACGGCCGTCTGGCTCGTCAAGTGGTTCGGCGACGCTTTGGAAATCGACTGGGATGAGCTTGAGGAAACCGAGAAGCTCGATGGGCTCTTGCCGCTCTTTTGCGAGTGGGTCGAAAACGACGGATTGGACCTGGGCGACATTTCGGTCGAGGACTGGATCGCCCTTCGCAAAGGGGAGCGATCGAGCCTCGAGTGGCTGCTGGAGAACCTGAAGCGGGCGATTCCGTCGTACTCGGTTCGCAACAGCCTCTACGATTCGGTGGACGTGCCGGTCGTCTGGCAACTGGCCGACTCGTCCGCAAGCCGAACGCACGGCGCCGTCCCTTGGCCGAAGCCGTACTTCCATCGCGACGGATTGCTGAGAAGAATCGACGATTTCTCCCAAGAGATCGCCAGGCCGCTCTCGACGATCCGGCTTGCGCCGCGAAGGACGGCCGAGCGGTTGATCCGAACGCTCCGCACGGCGCTGGCGGTCCGCCACCGCTCGTTGTATCCGGTCGACTACGCGAGCCGCGAGGAGGTGTTCGTTGCCGACGTGGAGCGGGGCTACCAGGTCGTCCTCTACGGAATCGAGCCGCGGCAGCGGTTGCCCATCGAGAGCGACTATGCGTTTCTCGTCCTCAAGAACGGCCTGGTTTCCGGATACGGAGTGGGCGCCCTCTTGTTCGAGCAGGTGGAGCTGGCGCTGAACATCTTCGAAACCTTCCGCGGCGGGGAATCGGCGCTGGTTCTTGCCCAGGTCGCGCGGGTCTTCCGCAACCTCTTCGGCTCGAAACGCTTCAAGCTGGAACGCTACCAGGTAGGGTACGAAAACGAGGAAGGGCTCAAGTCCGGCGCCTTCTGGTTCTACTACCGGCTGGGGTTTGTCCCCAAGGATGCGAAAGTCCACGCGCTGGCCCGGAAGGAGCAGGCGAAGATCAACAGGAACCGCTCTTACCGGTCGTCCCTTTCGGTGCTCGAAAAGCTGGCCACCAGCGATCTCTATCTGACGCTGGAAGACGACGGCCCGCCCAAAGCCGACGATTTCCCCTTGGCCGACTTGAGCCTCAAGGTGACCGGGATGATCGGCGATCGCTTTGGCGGCAACCGGAAAGAGGCGATCCAGGGTTGCACCGAGTCGGCCGCCCGCACGCTTCGATGCCCGGGCTGGAAGCGCTGGCCCGCCGACGAGCGGGAATCGTTCCAGCGGCTCTCGTTGATCGTGGCGCTAATTCCCGATCTCGATCGGTGGCCGGCGAACGACAAGAAAGTGCTGGCCGGGATCATGCAGGCCAAAGGAAAGCCGCAGGAGGCCGAGTACGTCCGCCTGATGCTCCGGCACGAAAGGCTCCGCGCGGCGCTGGAACGGATCGCACGAGGTTGACAGCCGTCGGGGGTTGGATGACGATGTGAGAGAGAAGGGTACGGCCGACTTGGGTTCTTCGGCCGCTCCTTGGCAAAAGGAAGGGATATGCGTATCACCATTCTCCGACTGATGGCGGCAGGTGTCGTCGCCGTCCACGCGGGTTCCTACTTCGCTCTGTCGGCGGACGTGCCGGGGGACAAGCCGCCGGCGGACTACCACCTGGTGGCCGAGGACAACTGCGGCACCGAGGGCCAGACACACGTCGTCGTGGGCACGGCCTGGCGCTATCCCTCGAACATGGTCCAGGCGGCCGACGAATATCGGGCGATCGTCTTCGACAACTCTGCCTGCGTGCTCCGCTACCTGAAGCCCAATCCGGCGGCCTCGTACAAGGTCGACGTGATCTACGTCGACAACGGCGGCCGGGTGCAGCGTTTGGAGGCGGGCGGGCACGAGGTGCATGCCGCCATGGAGTTGCCCGTCGAACGGCCCCGCCGCTTCCACTTCGACGTGCCCAAGGCGGCCTACGCGGATGGCGAGAAGCTGGAGCTGAGGTTCATCAAGACGGCCGGCGCCAACGCGATTGTGTCCTACGTGCGAATCTGGTCGACCGACGCCACGCCGCTGGGCGCCCCGCCGCCGGACCAGAGGGCGGCGTTTCTGCCTTCGGGTCCGCCACGGCCCAAGCCACTCTTCTTGGTCGACGACCCGATCCAACGGAGCTGGCTTTTTGCGGATGACCTCGTGCTGCACCGGGTCGACGGCGCCTGGGAAGACCCGGCCACGGTGCCACCCGAGAGAATCGCCGCGGCCGTCGATAAGCATCTCGAGCGTGGCGAGGCCATCTCGGCCGATCTTCGCCGCCTCGGGGTGACGGACCGGCAGGCGGACCTGGCAGCCCTGGCCCGAGCCGCCGGCGCTCGCGACGCCTTGGCGGCCGCGGATTCCGCAAACCTCGAAGCGTGGAAGCCGGTCTACCTCGACGTCCGCCGCGCGGTGCGCGAGATCGTGTTTCGCCATCCGCGGCTGGACGAGCACGCCGGGCTGCTCTTCGTTCGCCGGGGTCATCCCGAGTTCAACCACCACTGCGCCCGGCGCCGGTCGCGGTACAACCGGCTTGGCGGCGAGATCTGCGTGCTCCGTCAGGTCCGCGCCGATGCCGGCGGCGAAGTCGTCTCGCTCACCGAGGGGAAGTTCCCCGAAGGGCTGTTCAGCCGTCCCGACGTCTCGTTTGACGGCGAGCGGATCGTCTTCGGCTTTGCGGCGGCCGATCTTGTGGACCTCGACGAAGGCCCCTGCGAGAACCGGGCGACCCGGGACTCGAAAGGCAACGGCACGTTCTTCCAGGTCTGGGAGATGGCCCTCGACGGGCGAACGCCCCCCCGGCAAATCACCCGGGGGACCACGCGACTCGAAGAGAGCACCGACCCGATCTACCTGCCCGACGGCCGCATCGCCTTCATGTCGCCCCGGGCCGGCGGGATGGTGCAGTGTGGCGATTGGGCCTGGGCCGATTGCCTCTACACCGTCAACGCGGACGGCTCCGGTCTTCGCCAGATCACGCGGGCCAAGGAGGGCGAGTGGGACCCCGCCCTGATGGACGACGGCACGATCATGTTCACCCGGTGGGAATACGTGATGCGGTTCTGGCGGCCGACGCAGCTCGTCTGGAGCGTGCGGCCGGACGGCACCTACCCCCGAGTGATCGCCGGCTACCTGACCGGCGAGCGGAACTACGCCCGATGCCGCCAGGTGCCCGGCACGAGCAAGATCGTCTGCGTCGAGGCGCACCATCACAACGACGGAAGCGGCAACATCCTGCTGGTCGACCTCAAGCGGGGACGCGACACGTCGGAAGGCGAAAAGCGCCTGGCCCTGGGGTCGTGCGATTGCCCCTATCCGCTCGACGAGGACTACGTGCTCATTTCCTGCGATCCGGAAGGGACCGGCGCCGTCGATGCGCGCACGGCGGGGCGCATGGGAATTTACCTGGCCGACGCCTATGGCGGCCGGGAGCTTGTCTATCGCGACAACGAGCTTTCGGCCATGTACCCGACGCCGATCCGCCCGCGCCCCGTGCGCCCGGTCGTGCCCGACGTCCGGAACGAGACGCTCGCGGAATCCCCCGCCCCCGCGCGGGAGCCGACGGGCGAGTTCCTCATCCAAAACGTCCACCGGGGGTTGCCCGAGGAAATGCAGGGCAAGGCCCGGTACGTGCGGGTCGTCGAGGCCCACGAGCGGCACGTCCACACCTCGCCCTGCAACATTTGGGTCGGCATGGGTGGGTTTGAAACGAAAACCGTGCTCGGCTGCGTGCCCGTCGAGCCGGACGGCTCCGCCTACTTCCGCGTGCCGGCCCAGAGGGCGGTCTTCCTCTCGGTGCTCGACGAAGACTATCGGGCGCTCCACACGATGCGGATGACGACGTACGTGAAGCCGGGCGAGACGGTCGGGTGCGTCGGCTGCCACGAGCCGATGGCTTCGGCGCCGCTGGCGCTGAAGACGCCCTTGGCCGTCCACCGCGGCCCGTCTGCCATCGAGCCGCCGCCGTGGGGCGTCGAAGCGATGGGCTTCCCCAAGCACGTTCAGCCGATCCTCGACAGGCACTGCACCCGATGCCACGACGGCGCCGACGGCGACGACAAGTCGTTCGACCTCCGCGCCGGGGCCGCCTCGCCCGAGGTCTTCGTGCCCGACCTCTGGACCGTCTACGACACGGGCTACCAGGCGCACTACACCTACCCGGCCTACTGGGCGCTTTTGCCCCACGTGGCCTACGCCGACATCCACCAGTACCACACGCCGCCGGGCACCTGGGGCTCACGCGCCAGCCCGCTGGTGAAGCTGTTGGCCGAGGGGCACGAGGGTGTCCGGCTCGACCCCGCGGAGTGGCGGGCGCTCTCTGCATGGATCGACTGCAACGTGCCGTACCTGGACGACTACCGCAAGTTCGCCGTGGACCCGGCGGTCCGTCAAAACGCCAACGCGGCCGCGGCCACCCAGACCACGAAGGGAGGCGACTCCGCTTTGGACTAGCGTCCTGCGGGATTGGTCGGGCGAGGAAACGTGAATTGGAGTTGGCACGGCCTGAAGGTTGGTGCGGCAGTTGCACTGCCGCACCTTTGGCCGGGGGAATTCCCCTCGCGCTGGACAACTCCACGGCCCGCTGCTATCCTTGGGGTAGCATTCCGGTCCCGAGAGTCGGCCGCGAGCTTGCATTCCGCGGGCCGCAGATTTGGGTGGTTTCTTTTGAAGTGAGAGGGAGAAGGTAATGATTCGTTGGCTACTCGCCGGGGCGTCTTGTCTATTGCTCGTAACCGGTTGCGGCGACGCCCGCACACCAACCGTTCAGAAGGAAACGGCAAAGCCGGACCCGCACTCCTCCGCAACGGGAATGCCGGGGGATTCCATGCACGGAATGCCCCAGGGAATGCCCCATGGGGGGGCTCACGGCGCGGCCCTCGGGCCGATTGTGCAACTGGGCTCCATGTACATGAAGGCCCCTGAAAGCTGGGCCCGTAAGCCGATGGCCTCTGCTTTTGTCCTGGCCGAATTCAGCTTGCCCCATGCGGAGGAGGATGCCGACGACGGGCGCTTGACGGTGACCTCGGTGGGAGGGAGCGTGGAGGCCAACGTCGACCGGTGGCGGGGACAATTCGGCGGAAAGCCCGAGCATGACTCCCAAGAGAAGATCGAGATCGGGGGCGTGCCCGTGGTGCTGGTCGACTTCTCCGGGAGCTTCGACGCCCAGCACGGAGGCATGGGCCAGGCGGCGCCGGCCGCGGAGCCGACGGCGTCGCGAATGCGCGCGGCGATCTTCTCCGTCAAAGGCCAGCAATTCATCATCAAGTGCACCGGCCCTGAAAAGACGATGGCCCAACACGCCGACGCGTTCCTCGCGTTCATCAACTCCTTGTCGTCGACCCCGCCGGGCGCGGCCGCACCGAAGGCGGACGAACCAAAGGCCGATGAGCCGAAGCCAGACGAAGCGAAGCCGGACGAGCCAACGGCCGATACGCCGACGGCGGACGAACCGAAGGCCGACGAACCCCAGCCGACTGAGCTGGAGGGCACCGAAGCGAAACCCGAGGCGGCAGAGGCCGCCCCATCCGAACCGGCGGAATCGGATTCCACGGAGAACGCACCAACCGAGCCGGCATCAGCCGGGCCGTCGAGCTGACCGTTTGCGTTTGCGGCGCCGTCGAGCATGGGCCGCGTCGCGCCGCGTCGTCGATTCTTGCGGGCCCACCGGCTCCGAGGGTTGGGCCGCCGGCCGGGCTTGGCGCGCTTGAACGCTTTTGCGCCGCAGCGTCATCAGGCCGATCCCCGCCACGAGGCCGGCCAAAACCACCAGTGCCAGCCAGCGTCCGTAGGCCATCCAGGGCACGGGCAAGCGGCCCAGCTCCAGGCGGAGGACGTGCCCGGCGGGAAACGTTTTCCCGTCGGATTCAAAGAGCAATTCTCCTTCTCCCCGGCCCTGGTCCGACCCGGGGCCCAGGCTGCAAACGACCTCTCCCGGCTCGTCGGTGACGACGAACAGGCGGACGTGGTCGGTCGGCAGGTCGAGCGGCCGTCGCCAAAGACGATGCCTTTCTTCGCTGCGCAACAGGTAGGTGAAGGTCAGCTCCTTTTCCCCGGGCGGCCAGGGAACGCCCGTCGCCAGCTTCTCGCCGGCCAGCAAGAAGCGGCGCCCGAAGAACTCCTTGTGGAAGGTGGTGCGATCAAAGTCGGGGGGGATGGCCAGCTCGAGCGTGACCGGCTCGGTGCCCTCGCCGGCCGGCTTGCCGACGTAACAGGTGGACGTGGGATTGTCGATCGTGATCGTCTCGGTGACCTTCAGGGCGCCCGGCTCCGGACGAACCACGATGTCGTGGCGTCGGGCGACCAGCGGGTTGGGCCCCTCGACCGCGTCGTAAGTCGTGATCCGCACGTCGGCGTGCGGACGCAGCCAGGTGAGCCGGACGCGATCGCCGGGGTGGTGCACGCCGTCCCGGTTGGCCCCGGGAAGATATTCAAGATCGGTGTTGACCGGCAATGGCGCGATGCGGAATCTTCCCTCGCCGTCGGCGACCGTCTCCGCGGCGATCACAAACTGGCCGTCGACCTTCACCCGCAGCACGACCTCCGCCCCGGCGGCCGGCGCGTACCCCCGTGAGCCGTTCACCACGGTTCCGCTGATCGAGCCCTCGGCGCGCGCTGCCGGGTCCGACACCAAAGAGCAAGCCGCCACGAGGAGTTTTGCGAAGATCACTTTAGGCTGCCTTTGAAGTGGGCTCTTGGGAGGTTTCCGGCTCGTCGAATTGCGATTCGAGGGCTTTTAGACTCCGCTCCAGCCGGCGCTGTCGCGCGCCGAGCCGAACGACGTAGAACAGCACCGCCAGCCAGACGACCAGATAAGCGGTTACGAACGTACCCATCACGGGCTCCTTGCATCCATCGGTTAACGGGCCTTGTCGTCGGCCCTCAGTTCCAACGAGGCCAGCCGGCTTTCCAGGCCCAGCCCGACGCGGCGTCGCGCGAGCAACAGCGCGAAAAACGCGGAGAAACCGGCCAAGCTCACCAAGAGGACCACGCGCATCGACGGCTCCATCCCCGGCGAGACCGGATGGATGCCCCGAAACCAACGCGTGGCCAGAACGACCAGGGGAACGTCCAAAATCCCCACGATCGCCAGCACCGCCCCAAGGCGAGCGCGGCGGTGCGGGTCCTCCAGGCTCGCCCGAACGATCAGGTATCCCGAGTAGATCGCCCAGAGGATGAAGGCCGTGGTCAAACGCGGGTCCCAGGTCCACCAGGTCCCCCAGGCTTCATGGGCCCAAAGGGAGCCGGTCAGCAGAGTGAGGCTCGACGAAAGCCAGCCCAACTCCGCGGCCGCCTGCGACCATTGGTCCCAAGCCAGGTTCCGGCGGATGAGATACAAAGCGCCGGCGCCGGCCATGACCACGAAGCTCACCAGGGCGAACCAGGCCACCGGAACGTGGATGTAGACGATCCGCTGCGCGTGGCCCATCGTCTCCTCCGTGGGCGCCAGCAGGCAGACCGCCAGGATCGCGGCCGACAGAAGACCGGCCGTTGCCAGGAGGAACAGATTTGCGCTGCTCAGGTGGGGGACAGTCCCATTTTCCCTGCGGGTAAATCGGGACAGTCCCCGGGAAAATCGGGACAGTCCCCGAGCTGTTCTGCGGCCGCCACTCGCAAGCTTTCTGCCGGCTCGGGTCATCACGTC
>JBDRTC010000110.1:0-4215 GCA_043824335.1 Planctomycetota bacterium
ACCAAAAACTCGCCCGGAACTCGGCACGAAAATTCCCAAAAAACCAATTTCGCCGTACTACTGTGGAACTTCGGCTAACGCGGCCGCTCATCGCCCCATTTACCTCCCCATCCCCTCTTCGCCGCCGCAGGCGGCGAAGAGGGGATGGGGAGGTGGTTTGGACAAAAGGTTCCTTAGCCCTGCAAACTGATTCACCTGCCAGGCAAGCCGGCAGGGGTGAAGTCAGACAGTCGGATTAGACTATTCGGCGTTTGTCCCCGGCGGGCAAGGGTGCGGAGTACCATGCTGAACCCTGCTCCCTAACGGCCCAACAGCCGACAGTGGGCCGAGCCGGCATTGCATCACACGCGTCGGGTTCCTGTCAAGGGCGGACTATCGGCGATTTCCGCGGTCCGATCAAGACAGAAGCACCGGTCGTGCCGTTTGTCGGCCTGAAAATGCGTGCCATACTTGAGTATGCTGACCAACAACGAACCGCTGACCGGCCAGATCGGCCAGATCACCGTGCCGCCTTCGACGGAGCCGGCCGAGCCCGCCGGCTTCGACCGGGTCTGGATCTGGGGCGTGCCGCTGGCTCGCCTCACCTACCAGGAAACGCTCGACGAGGTCGATCGGCTCATCCGCCGCCGCGAGCCGGCCTTCTTCATCACGGCCAATCTGCACTACGCCATGCTGACCAGCCGCCACGAGCGGCTCCGGTCGGTGAACGACGAGGCGGCCTTCCTCGTGGCCGACGGCATGCCCCTGGTCTGGTACTCACGGCTTACGCGCCGACCGCTCCCGGAACGGGTCGCCGGCGCCGACCTGATCCACATGCTCTTCGAGCGGGCGGCCGAGCGCGGGCATCGCGTCTTTCTGCTCGGCGGCGCGGGCGACGTGGCCCAAGAGGTTGCCGGGATTTGCCAAAAGCGGTACGCTTCCCTAAAGATCGTCGGCGTTGAGGCGCCGATGCTCGACGAGATGTCGCCCGAAGAGCACGAGGCGCTGATCGGCCGGACCCGCCAAGCCCGGCCCGATCTCTTGTTGGTGGCCTTCGGGCAGCCCAAGGGCGAGCTTTGGATGGCCGAGAACTGCCAGGCGTTGGGAGTGCCCGTGTGCGTGCAGCTTGGGGCCTCGTTCGACTTCGTGGCCGGCCGTACCTCCCGGGCCCCAAAATGGATCCAGCGGATCGGGGCCGAGTGGCTCCACCGCACCTGGTGCGAGCCCCGGCGGATGATCCCCCGCTACTTCCAGAACGCCGTGTTCCTTGTGACGGCGGTTGCGCGAGACGTCGTCGCTCTGTGCCGTTAGCCGGCGGGATTGAGGAAGCGTCCCTAAAGGTTCGGGCGGCGATGACGGGAAGTGTCGGATTCGAGAGGGTTCAGGGTTCAGCATGTCGCTTCAAGCGATTATCGTATTTGCAGACAGAAGTACGTTTCGTCCATCGTGCTCGGAAAACGTCGGTGCGAAAGTCCTGAACCCTGAACCCCGAACCCTCCGCCCGCTGCCGTTCCGCCCCCGTAAGGAGAGCCGAGGATGATGGACACGGAAAGTGCCAAGGTGGCCCTGGTGACCGGGGCGGGGAAGCGCCGGGTGGGGAACGTGATCGCGCGGATGCTCGCCGGTCGCGGCTACCAGATCGCGCTTCACTACCGTCGCTCGGCCGAGGAGGCTCAAGAGACCGTCGGGAAGCTCGAAGCCGAGGGAGTGCGTGCCCGGGCGTTTCAGGCCGACGTGAGCCAAGGGGCCGAGGTCGACCGGCTCTTACGCGAGACGCTCGAGCATTTCGGCCGGCTCGACGTGCTGGTCACCGCGGCCGCCGTGTGGGAGCCCAAGCCGTTGGAAGAGGTGACCGAGGACGACGTCCGCCGGCAGTTTGAGATCAACGCCCTGGGCACCTTCCTCTGTTGCCAAAAGGGCGGCTTGATAATGGTCGGCCAACCGGAAGGCGGTTCGATCGTAACGATCGGCGATTGGGCCGCCGCCCGGCCATATCCCGGCTATTCCGCCTATTTCCCCTCCAAGGGTGCGATCCCCACGATCACCCGAACGATGGCCGTCGAGCTGGCACGCCGCAACCCGGCCGTTCGAGTGAACTGCATCCTCCCCGGTCCGGTGATGCTGCCGGACGACTTATCGCCACGAGAACGCGACCAGGCGATCGCCGGCACGCTCGTCCGCCGGGAAGGCCGCCCGGAACACGTGGGCCACGCCGTGCTCTTCCTGGTGGAAAACGACTTCGTCACCGGCGTCTCCCTCCCCGTCGACGGCGGCCGAACCATCGCCGGCGGATAACGTGATGGGGTGAAAGCTTCGGCGGGCTGATCCCGGCACGCGGATCAGGCTACGTGAGGACTTGCAACGATCCGCGGTTCGATCAATCGCGATCCTTGCGGTGGAGCGAGCCCCTTGATCCGCACGCAGACGGCTGCCATTCCGTCCTCTCGCTCGCGTCGTTCGGCAAGCTGACGGCTGTACGCGTTGAACTCCGACTCGCCTTCGACTTCGAAGTAGATATACGAATCGCTCGGCAACGACTCGTCGACCTCGGGATGCTCCATGAAGTACTTGGCAAACTCCGCGGTCAATTCCATCTGACGCCGGGCAAAACTCTCGGGGTCAATCATTCTCGCACCTCCCCCAGGAACCGGGCATGGTGGGCGGCCCAGTTCGCTCGCAGGTCCTCAATCGCACTCGTAAAGGTTGTGTTCGCATCCCCATAGTATACCGCGGTTTTCTCTTGGCTGCCATCGCCGTGGATGGTGTCGCGGTGGCAGAACCCATGAGCATTATCGTATCGGAGCACTGGCTGCCACTGGTCGTGGTGCAAGATCTCCAGTTGAACGGTGTATTGCACAATCCGATTGCGCCGGCGTCGATAGAAACAGCGAATTCGAACCTCGTCTGGGATGAGATCCACCAGCCAACGTCGTTCGGTGAGATCCGCACCTGACATGGCAATGGCCCAAAGGCAGCAGTGCAGGCTCGGTCGAGTGCACAGCACAAGGGATATTCTACTGTACGAAGCGTCTGAAACAAGGCGGAACCAGCCGAAAACCGTGTCCTTTTGGGCAATAAGGGCAGGCAAGCCGCCCATGCCACCCGGTGCCTACGCCTTGTCGGGCCACTGTGCTGAGTCGAGCCGTTCTGTCTCGTTCCCTGCAACAACCATGTCGTGGTACTTTACCAGCAACTCGGACGTACGGTGGTTGGTCACGGCTATTCGTCGATGGGGAAGTACTTGTTCTGCAATTTCCGGACGGTCCAGGCGTGTTCGAGAAACAGCTTCTCCCAGCGGGCCGTGTCCTCTTCGGTGTACTCGTAGAAGCCGCGGCCGTTGGCGACCCCGTGGGCCTCGCTTTCGGCCAGCTCCTTGATTCGGCCGGTCAGCTCGGTGGCGTTGCTAAGGCTGGGGAGCACGCCCTCGATCGCCCTGGCGTAAAGGGCCGGGCCGCCGGTGAGGTCGATCCATCGGAACGGCCCGCAGAGGGTCGCCCAAAGGCCCAGGGCGTTGCGCGCGGAGCGGTCGATGGTCTCGACGTCGGCCACGCCCATTTCGAGCAGGTTCAGCGCTTCCCGATACATCGCGTAGCCGAGCCGGTTGACGATGAACGCCGGCACGTCTCTCTCGACGAGCGAGGGCTCCTTGCCGATCGCCTTGGCCAGGGCGGCGACCGTGTGGAAGGCGGCGTCGGAGGTCTTTTCGCCCCGGATCAGCTCCATGAACCGCGTGGCGTGTGCCGGCTCGGCCCAGTGCATGCCGAGGAACCGCTCGGGGTGCTTGCGCCCCTCTTGGAGCAGCGTGACGGGAAGGGCCGACGTGTTGCTGGCAATCGGCACGTCGGGCCGGACGACCGCCTCGATCTCGTCGAAGACCTGCTGCTTGGCCGCCATGTCTTCCACGATGCTCTCGATCACCAGCTCGCAGCCGTCGAACGCACCAAAGGAATCAACCTCGACGTACCGGTCGTGCCACTCGTGGGCGAGCGAGGCCGGGAAGTCGGCCTGTTCGATCAGGTCTTGAATCGCCTGAGCGATGTACCGTCGCGCTTTTTCGTGGGTCGATTCCCGCCGCGTAAAGCCGACGACCCGAAACCCGTGCCCCAAGAAGCACGCAGCGATGCCCCGGCCCAAGAGGCCGAGGCCGGCGATGCCGATCGTTTGGACGCGCATGGTTGGTTCCTGGTTGAGGTGATTGAACCTTCTTGAGTTGTCTTCAGTAGCAGGCACACGCCG
>JBDRTC010000111.1:0-3357 GCA_043824335.1 Planctomycetota bacterium
AGCTAACCGCCAAGATTCCCCGGGGGACGCAGCCCCCGGGCGTTACGGCATGCCGACACGGATAGACTCTTCCCTCGCTCGATGCACGATCAGGCCAACGATCTGAGAGAACTCGTCCGGCAAGGCGCCGCGCAGGAACCAAGCGCGCCCGCGTCGCGGCCGAAGCTGCTGGTCTTGACCGGCGGCAAGGGCGGCGTGGGCACGACCACCGTGGCGGTGAATCTGGCGGCCGAGCTGGCTCGCAGCGGGCGCCGCACCGTGCTGGTCGACGCCGATCCCCTGGGAGGCGACGCCGCCACGCTCGCGGGCATCGAGGAACGCTACACGCTCGCCGATGTCCTGGAGGCGCGCCGAACGGTCTCGGAAGCGCTTCAGCCGGGGCCGGGCGGGCTCCGGGTCTTGCCGGCCGCCTGGGCGCTCGGGAGCGTGTCGGAGACCTCGGCCGCGGCCCTTCAGCGGCTCATCGGACAGTTGCAGGCCCTTGCCGGCGAGGCCGACCTGATTGTGGTCGACGCCGGAAACGGCCTGAACCGCCTCGCCCGGCAGTTCTGGCGCGCCGCCGACCTGGTGCTGGCCGTAACCACCCCGGACCCCACGTCGGTCATGGACACCTACGCCTCGATCAAAGTCCTCTCGCCCGATCGCGATTCGGTCCCCATCGGCACGCTGGTGAACAGGGCCCCCAGCCGTGCCCGAGCACGCGAGGCCCACGCGCGCCTCAGCCTGGCGTGCCGGCGGTTCCTGGGGGTCGAGATAAGCGGCGTCGGATACGTGGGAGACGATCCGCGGGTGGCCGCGGCCGGCAGGGCCCGAACGCCGTTGGTGACAACCGCCCCCCGCTGCCGGTCCACGCGACAGATCCGCCGCCTCGCCAAAACAATCATCCAACCAACGAAACGAACACCTCGGACCACGTGAAAGAAGGAGGATTTCCGGAAACCGGCGCCAGCCGGAGAAAACAACTCAACCCCGGGCCGTCACGAGCCGATACACAACGACACTCGAAGTAGGCCGCCAGTCGTTAAACTTTATCCATTACACCAGGTTTAACGGCGATTGAGGAAAACGTATGGCTCGCGCCTATGCCGGCATCCTGGCCACCCTGGCGCTTGTGACGTCCTTGGCACACGGCTTAATCCACGCTCGTGAAACCGACGCCATCCTGCTCGGCGCGTGGGTGAGTCTGCTCGTGTTTGCAGGGGTCGGGTGTGTCGTGGGGTGGATCGCGGGCCAAACGGTCGACGAGTCGGTCCGCGTGATCCTCGAATCCGAACTGGTCCGGGAGGAGTCCGCCGAAAGGGCCCAAACGCCCATCCCGGCCGCCTGAACAAATCACCGAGACACTCCGTGCCGGACGACCAAACACCGGACTGAGGACGATTTCGAAGAGCAAGAAGGATACACCGAGAAGGATCTCAAGCGAACGAGTGCATTGAAGCGCCGTCACGGAGGAATATATGGCGATTGCTGTCGCTCCGGAAGACATGGAGCAGCTTTGGATCGAGTTTAAGAAGGATCTCTCCAACCAGGAGTTGCGGAACCGGCTGGTCGAGATCTATCTGCCGTTGGTGAAATACAACGGGGAGCGGATCTGGGCCCGGTTGCCCGAAGGTGTGGAGCTCGACGACCTCGTCTCGGCAGGAGTCTTCGGCCTGATGGACGCCATCGACGCCTTCGATCTCTCGCGGTGCGTCAAGTTTGAAACCTACTGCGTGCCCCGAATTCGCGGCGCGATGCTCGACGAGCTGAGAACCATGGACTGGGTCCCCCGCCTGGTCCGCTCCAAGGCGAGCAAGCTCAACGAGGCGATCAAGAACACCGAGGCCCGCCTGGGCCGCCACCCCACCGACCGGGAGCTGGCCGACGAGCTGGGCCTCACCGTGCCCGAGCTGGAAAAAATGATCCTCGACGCCAACGCCGTCAATCTCATCAGCCTCAACAAGAAGTGGTACGAGACCGACAGCTACAAGGACGTCCGCGAGATCGACATCCTCGAGGACAAGAAGGGTGAAGACCCCACCCGGCGCATCTATAAGAACGACCTCATGCGCCTGGTCACCAAGGGGCTCAACCGCAACGAGCGGCTGATCATCATCCTCTACTACTACGAAGAGCTGACGATGAAGGAAATCGGCGTCACCTTGGATCTCTCCGAGAGCCGCGTCAGCCAGATGCACAGCTCGATCGTCCAGCGCCTCCAAGACCAGCTCGCCCGCCGCCGCCCCGAGTTTGGAAGCTGATCGCCGCCCCGACGCTCGTAGGGTGCGTGAAACGCACCGCTTGAAGCCCGCAGTTGGGTAGTTGGGTAGGTTATGCTTCAGCATATCGGGATTGCATCCAGCATCGCACCAAACGGATGACCGATATGCTGAAGGATAACCTACCCAACTGTTGACTGCTGACTACTGCCATTCAAAACAGCCGTGCGAAATAGACCACGAACCCGATCGCCAGGGCGAGCAAACCCAGGATGGCGGCGATCGCCCGAGGGCTGATCGGCTCGCGGCCTTCGGGCTCGGTTTCATAGCCGTCCGTCTGCTCGTGGCCGCACGACGGGCAGCGGAGGGCATACTCGGGCACGAAGGGATCGTCGCACGTCGGGCAGAGGAGCATCAGCGGCAAGTCGCCTTCCGGGTCCGACGGTTCGGGAGCGGGCTCCTCACACGGCTCGTTCGCTGGTCGATCGGTATCGGAGGTGGACCGGGACGAAGAGCATCCGCCCGAGCCGCAGCCGCAGGAGAGGGGCGTGGCGTCCTTGTCGACGACGGGCAAGCCGAAGAAATCCGGGTCGGCCTGGACGAAGTCGGTCCCGGCCGTTCCGCAGATCGGGCATCGCGTCATCCGCCGCGCACCACACCCCGGGCAGAGCGGCCAACTCTCCGGAACGATCGACGGGATTTCCACGGCTGCCGTCTCGTCGTTCGGCGTGTGCGACTTGGCGGCGATGCGACGGTCGAACTCCAGCGCCATCCGCCGGGCCGCCTCGGCATCCTCTCTGGCAACCGCCACGCGAGCCAGAGTGGGCCAGCCGAGGACGTCGACCCCCGCGCCCCCCTCCAGGAGCGCGTTCGTCACCGTCGCGCTGATCCCCGACTCGACCAGCAGGTTCTTGAGCTGGTGGGCGTCGGTCGCCGTTCGGGCGGCGTAGATCACGGTCAGTTCATCGGCCACGGCAGGACCTCCCTTCGAGTTGAAATCGACGTGCCTCGGTCCCAAGCTCCGCTTGGGCCCGCACTTTACCTCGGTCCCAAGCTCCGCTTGGGACCGCACCTGCGGAACGCTCTGCTTCGCTGCGTGGTTGGCGGGGTCGAGGCAGAGCCGCAGGCAGGGAGTGTTCCCAAGCGGAGCTTGGGAACA
>JBDRTC010000112.1:0-2042 GCA_043824335.1 Planctomycetota bacterium
ACGAGCTGGTCCGCGCCGTCTCTGTTCGAAGCCTGCAATCGCTTCCGCCCCAGGAATTCCACCGCCGCCTGGCGCCCCTGCTTCACGACCCCGTGCGAGCGGTCCGCACGGAGGCCGCCCGGCTTCTGAGTGTCGTGCCCCGTCGTGAGTTCTCCAAGGACGATGCCGACGCATTCGACGCCTCGTTGGCCGAGTACATGAAGGCGCAAGAAGCCGTCGAGGATCAGCCGGCCGCCCATCTGAACATGGCCGTGGTCTACGCCAACCTCGAAGAGCTGGACAAAGCGGAGCAAGCCTACCAGACGGCCCTCCGGCTCGATCCCCAATTCGTTCCGGCCCGGATCAACCTCGCCATGTTGTACGACCGGCGAGGGAAAAAAGACGAAGCCGAGGAGCAGTTCCGCGCTGTTGTCCGGCTTGAGCCCGAGTTGGCCGAAGCCCACTATTCGCTCGGCTTGCTCCTGGCCGAGAACCCAAAGCGGCTGGAGGAGGCAAGCGGCCTCCTTGCCCAAGCGGCCTTTCTATCGCCGGAAAACCCTCGAATCCACTACAATTTTGGCCTGGCGCTGCAGACGCTCGGAAGGCCCCAAGAAGCCGAGAAGGAGCTGAAGACCGCGCTGGGATTGTCGCCCAAGACGACCGACTTCCTCAATGCCTTGGCTATCCTCTATATCCAAGAGAAGAAGTGGAGTCGCGGCGCCCAATGTGCCCGGGAGCTGATGCGGCTCGAACCGGCCAACTCGCAGTGGGGCTCGCTTCTCGGTCACATCGAGCAAGAATCGAAGCGGGCGGAAGAAGTCGAAGCGGGCGAATCGTCTCGCGAGCCCACTGACTGACCTGGTGCCTTATGGATATTGCGCTTTCGGTGGTGATCCCGGCCTACAACGAGGCCCGGCGCCTGCCGCCGTATCTGGCCTCGGTCCGGCGATACCTTGCGGAGCATTACCCGGCCGGTCACGAGGTGATCGTCGTCGACGACGGTAGCGGCGACGGCCTGGCCGACGCCCTGGCTCCGCTCCATGCCGATTGGCCCGCGTTAAAGGTCATGCGGCACCCAACAAACCGAGGAAAAGGAGCGGCCGTGCGTACGGGCGTGCTGGCGGCGCGGGGCGAGCTGCTCCTCTTCACCGATGCCGACGGGGCCACGCCCATCGATCAAGAAGCGAAGCTCTCCGAGGCGATTCGGGCCGGCGCCGAAGTGGCCGTGGGTTCACGACTCGTGGCCGCCGAGGACGTGACCCGCCGCCGGACCGTAAGCCGCGGGCTGGTCGGCCGGACGTTCGCCCGGCTTGTCCGGCGGTGGTTCAGGACTCCCGTCCGCGACACCCAGTGCGGCTTCAAAATGTTCCGCCGCGAGGCCGGCCGGAAGCTGTTTTCCTTGAGCGAGGAATCCGGATACCTGTTCGACCTGGAACTGCTCGTGCTGGCCGATCGGCTGGGATACCGGGTCGCGGAAGTCCCCGTCAATTGGGCCGACGTCCCCGGCGGACACCTGAGCCCGACCAAGGAGTGCGGCCGGATTCTCCTCGGGCTGTGGCGTCTGCGCCGGAGGCTTTTTGCGAGGAAACGCCCGCTTTCCAAAGGCCCCGGCGAGGGAGATTCCTGTTAGAATCAAATGTTGGGGACGGCCTAACAGAATTTCCCGGAAGTGCGGTCCCAAGCAGAGCTTGGGACCGAGGTTGCGCGAACGACGCTAAGCGGGACGGACTATAGATTGCAGGGTGTTCTTGGGTGCCACGGGCATCTTGCCCGTGCACTGGCGAGACGCCAGTGGCACCCGACCGTGCAGGCTTTTCCCCGTCCTGCTTAGCCGGGGAAGACATAAGCGAGGGGGAACGATGATCTTTGTGAGAACGCTCCTGGGAATCATCCTCGTGGCCTGTCTGGTTGCGCTGGCCGGGCTGGGATACCGGCTCTGGGACGTTCAGCGCCAGTTGTCGGCACGCCTCAAGGCCGTGGAAGCGCAGGTCGCTTCGACCGAGGCCGAAGTCGCCGCGATCCGTGCCTGCTGTGATCGACTCCCCGAGGCCGTGCTCGCAGGC
>JBDRTC010000113.1:0-3546 GCA_043824335.1 Planctomycetota bacterium
CCGAATTGGAAGGCATACAGTTTGGCGGACTGCATCCGAATGCGGAGTCGCACGGGCTTTCCGGCCAGCGAGGAGACGTCCGATCTCTCGCCCCACTTGACGGGGTAGGCCACGTCGTTCATCAGGATGCGGTTACAGTCATCGAGCGTGAAGCCGGGGATCGGCTTGCCCTCGGCGTCCTGGATCTCCACCCGGGCGTCGCCCATCGCGGCCACGTTGATGTTCAGCTCCAGGCGATTGCCCTCGAAGACGATCGGCGGAGTGACCAGCCATCCGCCGGAGTACGGGGCGTCGGCGGAGACAAAGCCGTCGAGCCGCTGCTTCACCAGGTACAGGGCCTGGCGTCCCCAGGTGACGGCCTTATCTTGCCGTTGTTCGGCGGTCAGCCTGCGGAAGCCGCCGTGAGTCCATGGCCAGCCGGCGTAGAACTGGTACAGGTAGTCTCCCCGCCGGAAGTGAAGACCGCTGCCGCACTGCACCATTCCGAAGTCGAACTCGCCCGGCAGCCCGCGCCGCACGTACGGCTCGCGGTCGTAACGCATCCAGTGGACCCCGTCGCGGCTGGCGGCAAAGAGGGTGTCGTTCACCCCGTCGTTGGGCACGCCGGTTTCGCCCGAATGGAACCACTGGTAGCTCATCGGGAATAGGAAATAGGTGTCGTCGGCATAAGGGTATGTATACGGGTAGTGGGTATAGATGTCGGAGCTTTCGGGATCGCGCTCGTCGGCGACGAATACGAGTCGCGCCTGGTCCATGGGCCAGGGCGCCAAGATGTCGTTCATTTCCACCCGGGCCACCCGGCGACCGGGCCTCATCAGCTCCGGCGCGATCACCGGCGGGTTGCTGGGGACCGGGTCCACGAAGGGATAATGGTCACCGGGGCGGAAGTAAACCACGTACTTCTTCAGCCGACGGTCCCAGAACGCCGCATGCTGTGTCTCGGAGAGATGGTCGGCCACCTTCGTCCCGGGCATGTCCCAGTGGATCCCGTCGGCCGAAGTGGCCACGTAGCCGGCCATGCCGGCGGAATAGTCGGAATAGACCAGCTTGTACCGCTCCTCAGGCTTGCCGTGCAGGTCGAGGAACACCGAGCCGTTGACAATGCCGTCGATAATGATGTTGTTCTCTTTGGAGCCCTGGTAATCAATGATGCCCAGGCTGGGCTTCTCCCACGTGAGCAGGTCGGTGGACGTGGCGTAGCACATCCGCGACGTTCCCCCGCTCCACTGATCGCTGTCGTAGGCCTGGTACCACATCTTATGCCCGTCCTCGTCTTCGCCCACACTGAACCAGATCAGCCGGAAGGCGTCCCAGGGCTTGTCGCTCTTGATAACCGCTTCGGGCCGTTTGACGGGCGGATTGACGACCAGCGAGATGTTCTCCTTCGATTCGATGAACCGATAGTCGATGAACGACTGCTTCCGGCTGCCCACGTCCAACGGCTCGCCGGCCCGAGCGCCGACCGCAACAAGTCCCAGGATCACGGTTGCGGCAAGGCAACTCTGAGAGTAAGGAGTGCGGTTGAATATTCTCTTCTTCATTAGTCTCTCCTTTACCTCGTCAAACACCACGGCGTGCATTTCCAACTGACAGGCTCGCAGAAAATCGCCGGACCAACTTAACCAAGTCCGCAGAATAGCCTTCCGATTCAGCCATTTCGCTACTCTTGAAAGAACGGGGCTCAGTCTTCGGGAATGAAATACGCGAGGTACGTCACCTCGGCCTCGGCGGGGAGGGTGGCGGTGATGAACAGTTCAAACGTTCGCGGCGCGGTCGCTGGTTCGACCGGCATCCGCCATGCCTGCCACGAAGCGGGATAATAGATCTTTTCGGCCAGTACCGGTTGCCAGGTGACACTCTGCCCGGCTTCTCTCCCCCGGCGGGAGAAGTAACCTCCCGTGTTGGTGAGCATCATCGGCGCCGAGCCTCTGCTGATTTCTGCGGCAACCACCAGGGTGAATCGCCTCGGTGGCATAGACGCCCGGCAGGTGATCGTGGCTCGGGTTGTGACACATCGCCCAATAGCCGTCGAACTTGAAGAGCCGCACGCCGTTTTCCCGGAGATGGTGGCAGAAGGCCGCGGAGTTGATCGACTTGATCGGCTCCGTGGCCAGACACATCGTCAGCCGTTCCGTGCCGTATTGGGGGTCGTGGTTGAGCGTGGGTTGAATCGCGGGATTTCCCCCGATCGACTGCCGCGGGCCGGTAATGTCCACCCACAAGCCCGGCGCGGTCCCCAGCTTCTTCAACTCCTGGTTGATCTTTGCGAGGCCGTTGGGAAAGCGCACCGCGTCGAAACCCCTGCGGTCGCCTCGGTAGTCTTCCCAGAAGTCGACCGAGTAATAGTCGAAGTGATATCCCGTCTGACGTTGTCCCTCGGCCAGTTTCGCGATGTTGTCGAGGAGGAACTGCTCGTTTTCGTTGTAGTTCTCTACCGGCAAAGCCCCGAAGGGCTCAAAGATCGCGTAGGCTTTGTCATGCCCGCGCAACACCCGCCGCGAGCGACCCCGGACGTGCCTCAGAAACGATTGCCGCGCCTGACCGCGTTCCGCCATGCCATAGACCGCCTCCATGCACTCGAATTTCCATCCGGTGATGCCGATCCGCTGGTCGGCGGTATCGACATCGATCTCCAATTCCCCGCCGTCAAGCGTAATCCTTCGGCCTGTGAGCCGGCTTTCCCACGACTCGGCCCGCAGCCCAGCCGTGGTGTCCAGGCGAAACACGAAAGCCGGCGAGCAGATCTCAACCAGATTCCCTTCCTGCACCACACGGCAGCCCTCCTGTCCCTCGGACTCTCCCCATCCAGGTTGGCCCATCAGGAAAATGCAGCACAGAACGGCAACCATCCGCGCAATCATTCTCGCCCTCCATTCCGACGGACGCGGCCCTGTGAGTCGCCGTTTCTTCGGAGCATCTGCCTGCTGATTACCGGGAAAGTCACCGTTCAATGGTTGTGAAGCTAGCGCCGGTTTTGTGGCGAATCGACGTAGTATCCCGGGAGCCTCCGTCGATCAAGTCCCATCGTGATTCTCCTTTCGGGAGAGGGGTTCCATAGAACATAACCGTTCATGAGTCTCAGAACCACTCTGAGGAAATCTACCCAGACACCACTGTACGGCACGAGCAGCATTTTCGTTAAAGCTGTTTGTGTTGTCAAGATCCTGGCCAGAAGTGGGCCCATAGGGTTGCCTGGGTTTCACCCCATGGCGGTCCACTCGCTGAGAGCCATAGAGGTCGTTTGGAGGCCGGGCAACCGGCGGGTGCATTCCGCACCTTGTAGGGGCAGGCGATCGTCGACTTCCGCAACCGGGCGGCACAGCAGGGTGTCACGTGCTCCGAGGCAGCACACTGTTTGGGCCTTGCGCCCCGCTCCCTGCGTCATTGGAATCGACGATTTCACGACGACCGCCTCAAGCCACACGCCCGGGGTCGGCCAACCCGTCATTCACGCCGTAGCTTGCGGAATCAAGTGGTTGGGCTCTTGCGCTGCACCGATCCTCACATCGGCATGCCCACGCTGCGGGCCGAGTTCCCGACCATGCC
>JBDRTC010000114.1:0-4299 GCA_043824335.1 Planctomycetota bacterium
TCCCACTGATCCTGTCTCATTCGACTGGGCCCGCCGAACACTGCCCGACACGCTCGCGTATCTGATCGAACATCGGGACGGATTTCGGACGTCGATCTTTCTCACGGGCATCCGCGATTTCAATTACGCGGGCTACCTCGCCGACACCGGCGAGATTCTTTCCTGCCAGATGTATCTACCTATGCCCGGTCACGGCTCGACGACCGCCGACTTCTTCAATCCCCTCACGCGCCATATCGAAGACATGATCCTGGCAGGTCGCGCACCCTATCCTGTGGAACGCACACTGCTGACTTCAGGAATGGTGATCGGCGGCGTCGAATCGTTGCACCGAGGTCAACAGATCGTGCCCACACCGGAGATGGGTGTCGAGTACCGTGGCCCGAAGGAGTCCTTGTTCTGGCGGGCGTGAAGTTTCAGCTTTGGTCTCGGCTGGTGTCGGCAAGGCGTCCCGTTTGGCCACGGACCTGCCACCTGTATCCGTGCCAAGACCGCGCCCCTCTGAGGAGTGTGCCAGGCAGGGTCCTTTCTCAGCACCTCCCCTTGGGCCACATCTCATTATGGGATAGTCTGCGCAGCGTCTGCGTGACCGTTTCCGCCTTGCGCAAACGGGGACAATCCTCATGCTGGTTTTGTCCTGGATCAGGCTTTGCCTACCTCGGCGCGATGCGCCCAGACCTTCTCAAAGGCCTTGACGTACTGGTCGATCAGCTCCGGCACGGGCTTGGTGAAGCGGGGGAGCGAAATGCCGCTTTGCAGGGCTTCGTCCAGGCCGGGAAGCCGGTCGGGGATGACCGGCGGATGGTGCCACCACTGCGGTTCGCGGTACACCACGTCGCGGTGACTGACCGAGTAGTTCATTGTGCCGACCGCCACGCCCTCGGCCTTGAGGGCCTTGAGGGCGACGTCGCGCGACATGCCCGCCTTGGCCGGATCGATGAAGAGGTTGCTCCAGCGCCAGTAGACCCGTTTCACGCCCGGCGGCAACGTGGGCTCAAAGAGGCCGGGCAGCTGGCACAAACGGCTGTTGAGCGCGTGGTTCTGCTGACGTTCCATCTCAGTTTGCTCGTCCAACGTCCTCAACTGGCAACGGGCCAAGGCCGCCCCCATGGGGTGCATTCGCAGCTTCAGTCCCAAGCCGGTGCCATATTTCTTGTACTCACTATCGGCGGGGAATGTCCCCGGGGCCCCGTAATGGCCGAACGTGGCCGCCCGCTCGTAATACTCCCGGTTTTCGTAGTTGGCCATGCCTCCTTCAATGGCCGGCAACACTTTGCTCCCCTGGCAACTGAAGGCCCCGATCTGGCCCCAGTTGCCGACGTATTTGCCGTTGATCGAAGCGTTGTGGGCATGGGCGCAATCTTCCAGGACCAGCAGCCCTTTCTCCTTGGCGAAATCGCAGATCGCCTCCATGTCGCACGGCAGACCGAACAGGTGGACCACCTCGATGGCCCTGGTGTTCTTGGTCAAGCGTTTCTTGGCGTCGTCCAGATCGAAATTCAACGTCCGCGGATTGTTGTCGACAAAGACCGGCACCAGGCCGAAGAATCGCATCGGCAGAATTCCGAACCAGGGGTCCAGACTGGGGACCAGGATCTCGCTCCCCGCCGGCAGATTCAATCCGAACAGGCCCGAGGTCAAGGCACTGGTGCCGTTCATGTGCGATTTGCAGTACGGGGGCTTGAAGTGCTCCTTCCAGTCCTTTTCAAATGCCGCGATCTCGCCGTAGCCGGGGCTGCTCACGACGGCATCCACGGCTTTTCTTTCTTCGTCGCCGTAGAGCGGCCAGCTCGTGGCGCCGGCGGCCGACGCGGTAACGGCCTTCTTCCCGCCGTTGATGGCCAACGTTTCCGCCGCCCCTGCGATTGAGGGGTGCGCCAGATACGTCCCGGCAGCGAGTGCCCCGCTTGAGGCGAGAAACGCGCGTCGCGAACTCCGTGTCTTCGCTTTGTCGGTTTTCCCTTGCATGACTCACAACCTCCAGAAAATGGGGCCGTTGGGCTCTTCCGGTGATAGGTGCGAACGCCGCACGTTACAGAAGGCCGACTACTCCGCCTATTCCGGGAATTTGACGACCATGGCACGCTTCTCTCTTGGCGGGTAATACCTCTGCGCATCAACAATTCTTCTCTCGTTCAAACCGTCCTGGCAGCCGCCATCTTACCATACTGGATGTTGCGCATTGCAGAGGGGGGGGAGCCTTGCGATATCGTTCGCAATGCGGTGGGTCCCAGGAATTGGCCGGCGTACGAGTTTCCGGCGCTATCCTGCCACCCATCAGAGGCGGTGCCGTATTTCGGTCGTATTCTGCAACATCTCGGAATGTATATGGCTCGATGAGACAGCGGCACGACGCCCGAGGGAGCGTGGATCCGCCAGAACCTGGCCCCGCTGAACCCGCCGGCGGAGCCCAGCGGCTCGACCCGGCCCGGTTGGCAATCGTCGGGATAGGCCTGGAGTACCTTATCCCTCAAGGGGCACTCCGCGGCCCCTCGGACTTACTTGGTGAACCTTCCGTACTTCTCGCAGAACTCGTGGTAGGCGACGAAGTTCTCCAGCGGGATCTCCGGGCTTACGGAATGGGTGCCGATGACGACCCCTCCGTCCCGGCCGAGATCGATGATCTGGCGTGCCTCGGCCTCGATTTCTTGGCGCGTGCCTCGCACCAGGGTGCGCGTGTTGCACATGCCGCCGGTGAGGATCAGCTTGGGATATTGTTTGCGGAGGACGGCCATGTCCATGTTGGCGCGGCGCTCCAGGGGGTTGAGCCCGTCGATGCCGGCGTCGACGAGCATGTCGAGGATCGACCGGACGTCGCCGTCGGAGTGCAAGAGCACGTACCTCGCGCCCGCCTCTTTGTAGGCGCGGATCATTCGCCGGTACGCGGGCAGGAAGACGGTCTCGAACTGCTTGGGGCTGAACATGGGACCGCGATTGAACGCCATGTCGTCGTAGATCCAGATGCCCGTTTCGTAGAGGTCCCAGCGTCGCAGTTGTTCGAGGCCCACGGCCGTAAGGTGCTCGCCCACCTTGTCGGCGATGGCTCGGGCGAATGACGGGTCGGCGGCGATGTCCGTCAAGAGTTCCGTCTCGCCCCGAACATACGTCGATCGCAGGTAGGGTCCCCCGGTCTTGCCGAAAACGCAGTATCGCCGCTTGTCCTCCTCCAGCGCTTGCCGGACCTCGGCCGGACTTTCATAGGTGACCGGCGGGTCCATCTGGCCGTGCAAGTACCGGAGGTCCGACGCGGCGGACTCAAACCGGATCGAGTCCAACCGGGCGCCGTCGGTGATCGGCGCTTCCAGCGTTTCCACGAAGAACGCCCCTTCTCGGCGTCGCACGGAGCGGCCCCAGCCGTCGATTTCGTAGATATAGTCGCTTTCTTCCCTTAGTTGACGGGCCCGCGAGGGGAAGGGCGTTTCATCGGGGTACCAGATCGAGATATCCTTCAGATCCCCCGGATCGCCGAGCCTTTGCCGCCACGAATCGGGGAACTCCCAAAAGCTGTCGAACCGCGGGATGCGATCCGGCCGGCGGAATGCAAATGCCCCAAGAACACGTTGCTTGGCGGTGAGCATTTTGGATCATGTGTCTGGGAGGGGGACAGTCCCATTCTCCCTGCGGGAAAATCGGGACAGTCCCCGAGTTATTCTCCGGCCACGGCTGAGGTTGTCAAGGAGCCCTACTTGTGCGAGAGGATGGGGCGACGTACAATCCCCGTCGTCCCCCAAGGGAAGACTGGACTTCGGAGCATGAATCCCTCCAGCAGGAACCCGGCAGCCGACGAGACGTTGTCACTGGTGCTCGATGCATTCGGCCTCGCGCCGCCCGGGGACGTGCAAGCGGCCGGCGGCACGGCCACGGCGAAATGGGTGGTGACGTCTGCGGCCGGGCGGTTCGTCCTCCGCGTGCGCCCGGCCGAAGTCGCCGACGAGGAGTCGATCCGTTTCGATCACGAGGTGTTGCGTCGACTCGCCGCGGCGGGGCTACCCTTTCCAACGCCGCTAGCCCGCAACGACGGTTCCACGTGGCTTCGGCTCGGCGACCGCGTCTACGAAGTGTTCCCTTGGGTTGCGGGAGAGCCTTTCGACTACGGCGACGCGGAGGCGGTCCACCGCTTGGGCACGTTTCTCGCCCGGTTTCATCAAGCGCTCGGTCAAGACGTCCCGCCCGGTAAAGAAGGACGGCTCCGTGAAGATCATCCCAGCCTGCTCGAGCCGTACGTGAGCGGATTGTGCCGCCTGGCCTCGAGCAGGCGGGAGCGTGGGCAGCTTGAGAGGATATCCGAGCAGTTAGAGC
>JBDRTC010000115.1:0-5661 GCA_043824335.1 Planctomycetota bacterium
AATCCTTAAGCTCAACGCCGGACAACTCGACACGTATGCTGGCGGCCGTTTGGCCAACGTCGTGGTCGACGCCGTGACCGGCATGCCCATTGCTGGGTTGCGCCTCTTGGAGACTGCGCGGTCTCTTTTTCATCGGCTCACCACCTGGCGCCCGGCGTCCGGTCACCTGGCAGGCACACTATGTTGCCTGCGACCGGTCGCAGTCGCCGTGGCGTGGGCGTCTGAACGCGTGAGTTCAGGCGTGGCCCACTGGCGCTTGCTCAAGCGCCTGGGCAGGCCGAGATCCGCGATATGGGTCGGCCGGTTCTGAGGCCCTTTTGGCCGGAACCTCCAGTCACCCGACGAGAAACGCGGATCCTCGGCTGAGCCGGCGGTGGAAGGTTTTGCCTTCTTTGAACTCCGCCCGCTTTCCCATGCGTCAGGCCGATGGGCGTTGGTACGTCCCATGGAAAGGAGGGAGAACGATGGTTTTCGAGCAGCAAGAGAGCACTTTCGGCAAGCAACAACTGATGAGCCTGGTTCTGGCTGCCCAGGACGGCGACCGGTACGCCTTCGAGGCGCTGGTCGAGCGCTACCAGCGCGCCGTCTACCTGACCGTTCTGGGCCGGCTGCGCAACGAGGCCGAGGCGCAGGAGCTGTGCCAGGAGGTTTTTCTTCAGGCGATGCGGAAGATCGGCCAACTGCGCGACCCGTTGTCGTTCGGCGGGTGGCTGCGGTCGATCGCCAATCGGATGGCGATCAACCGGGCCGTTCGCACGCGGCCGATGGCCCGGCTCGATTGCGAACAGGCGGAGCCGCGGGCCGCAGGGCAGGAGACGCCGCTGGAGGAAGTTCTCGCCCAGGAGCAGCGGGAGCAGGTTCACACGGGCCTGAGGCGGCTCTCGGAGCTGGACCGGGCGACGCTTTTGGCGTTTTACTTCCGCGGCCGGTCGCTGGTCGAGATGAGCGACGAGTTTGACTCGCCGGTTGGAACGATCAAGCGGCGGTTGCACGTCGCCCGAAAGCGGTTGGCCAAGGAGCTGGCCACCCTGGCCCCGGCGTAAAAAAAACCCCGCTGCTCCGCCCCTGTTTTTTGAGAGGGGCGGAGGCGGGGTTGTTCTCTCTTGCCGTTCGGCTACGGAATGACGATGCCGAGCTGCTCTTCTTCCTCTTCCTGGATGATGATTCGAGGGGTGACCATCATCATCAGGCTTTGGGTTTCGCGGCCGATCCCCACGTTCTTGAAGAGCCGGTTGATGTAGGGAATCTTGTTGAGCATGGGCACGCCGAACTCGTTGCGGCCCTCGCTCAGCCGCTTGATGCCGCCGAGCAGCACGGTTCCTCCGTCGGGCACGCTCACCGTGGTGGTGACGCTCACCTGGGAGAAGGTCGGCAACTGCACCGTGGTGCCGGAGGTGGTGCGGGTCGAACCGCGGCTGTTGGCGCTGTCGGCGTCGGGGTTTTCCTGGTTTCCCTGCTGGGAGGTGTTGTCGGTAGTGGTTGTCGATCCTTCGAAGGTGAAGGTGTCGACTTTGCCGATGCGGCTGAAGAACGGCACGACCGTGAGCCGCACGTAGCGTCGGTCGTCGGAGACCACGGCCTGAACGGTCAGGAAGGTCCCTTCGGTGAGGATGACGATCACCGGCTGTTGTGCGGCGGCGAAGTCGCCCACCACCGGGATCACGCTCATGACAAAGGGGCTCTGCGAGGTGTCGTTGATGGTCGCCAACTGGCCGTTGAACAGGGTGACCTTGGGCGCCTGGAGCACGTTGCTGCGGCGGTCACCCTGGGCGGCACTGATGAAGAAGAAGGCTTCGATGTCGCTGAGAATGGCGAACCCGAGCTGGGCTCCCGCGGTGGCGTCGAAGCCGCCGAACTGCGGCACGGCCAGCCCGAAGCTGTTCTGCGTGAAGGGGATGTCGAGGTCGGCCGAAAAGATCCCCGGCTGCTGAAGGCCGACGGTGATGGCTCGGTCGTGGTCGACGTCGAGGGTGTTGCGGTTGGGCTCGGCGCCCTCTTCCGGGTCGCCGTCGTCAATCGTCCGGCCGAAGACCTGGAAGGGCCGGTCGATGTCGTCGTCGATGTCGAAATCGAAGTCGATGCCGATCCGCTCGAAGAAGCTGTCGTTGAGGGTAATGAACCGCACCTCGATCGTCACCTGGAGATCCTGCATGCGTCGCAACTGCTCCAGGAGGCTGCTGATCTGCTCGTGGACGTCCTGCGTTTGGCTCACGACGAGGCTCAGGTTGGTCGCGAACTCCGCGATCGAGCCGGGACCACCCACGTCGTCCCAACTCTCGGGCGCAATGGTGGTGGTGATCAGCTCGATGAGGCTCTCGAAGTCGGCCATGGCGCCGCCGCCCAATCCGCCGGGTCCGTATCCCATCGGCATGCTGGTGGCCATGGATGCGCCCGGCTGACCGGTGGGCATTTGGGCCAGGACCGCCGGGCTAACCATGCCGTTGGCGCCGCCGCCGCCGCGCGAGGCGACCACGGTCATGGGCGTTCCCAGTGATCCAAAGGGGCCTTGTCCGCCGAAGCCCACGCTGCCCATGGCGTCGTGGTACGCGCCGGCGAGTCCCATCCTCGCGCTGGGCACGAAATTGGGGATCGGAATGACCAAGTCGGCGACGTTGTAGACTTCCTGGAACAGCTCGCCCTCGCGGTTGTCCTCACTGGTGATCTTCAGCACTTCGTCCTTGATCACGTAGGTGAGGTGCCTCGGTTCGAGGATCAAGTTCAAGGCGCTTTCGAGCGAGATTTCCTGGCTAAACTGGATGGTGACCGGGTCCTCGCTGGTGACGGCCATCTCGGCCATCCCCTGGGAATCGAGGTGGAGGTTCACGGCGGCCATTCGGGCCAGGTAATCCATCACTTGGCTCAAGGGGGCGTTCTCGAATTCGAGCATGACCGGAGTCTTGAGCTTCTCTTCGATCTCCAGTTCCCGCTCGGTGCGACGGCGCCCGCGCTCGCCGAGCTTCTTTCTCCCTATGGTGAGCGCTTCCCACTCTCTGGCGTTGGGATAAACGATGGGGATTCGGTCGTCGAAAGGAACGGCCGACGCGTCGACCGCCCCCATTTGTCCAATGAAGCCTTCTTCCCTTTCCGCGCGGAGGTCCAGGTTGCTGAAGTGGTGGCGGGCGAGCCTGGAAAACGTGACGAGCTGCACGCTGAGCGGGTTTTCCGGATTGAGTTCCGCGGCCCGCTTGGCGATGACTTCGGCCTCGGCGTAGCGCCCCTCGTCGATCAACTGGTTGAACTCTTCGACCATCCGGCCGAGCTTCTCCTGGCCGTCGAGCTTGTTCTGCTGATCGCGTGCGATCTGTTCTTCGGTCCGTAGTGCGTTTTCCTCCAGCTCGATGCGAGGACGGTTTTCCTCGATGTACCTCTCGGTTTCGGCGAGGCTGCGGTCGAGCCTTGCAAGGAGCGAGGCCTGCGCGCTCGGTTCGAGGCCGGCCGCTTCAACCTTGCTCCGGGTCTCTCCCAAGAGGGCCAGCGCCCGCCTGGGGTCTGACTGGCGCATGGCCTTGGCTTCGCTTTCCTGGTGCGCGACGTCGACGGCGACCTGCTGATACAGGCTCCGTTGAGTGGCGGCGGCCTCGTCGATCATCGAGGGAGTGGCCGGACGGCCGCCGGCCGCACCGAACATGGCCCGATCCTGGAACCGCTGCTCGCTGATCGGATCCGATTGGCCGTTGCGGTAAGGCGTTAGTTCCGGCCGAAACGGCGATTCACCGGCACGCGCCCCGGGCGTCGGCCCGGCGGGAAACATGCCCGCCGGGGGAGGCGGCGCCGGAGTCGGCTGTTGGTTGTTGGCCAGCCTGTTCCGAGTGTGGTCGTTCGCCTGATCGTACACGGCGTGCGACGCCCGGCGATCCGCCTCGAAGCTGCTGCCCGTGGCCGGCACAACCTGCGTATCGGTATGGACCGTTTGCGAGCCCGAAGAACGGTTCTGGCGGCGGGCATCGGCGATCCGTCTTTGCAGTTCTCGTGGATTGGCCTGGTAAGGCCCGAAGGTCACGCCCTGTTGACCGGCCAGAGTTGCCAAGTGCTCGGCCTTGTCGTAGTCGCCGTAGCGCAGCAGCCCCTCGGCCTGCTCCATGAGCACCTGCGCGTATCGGGCGCGATATCCTTCGGTGTTCCCTCGTTGGGCCTTCTGGGCGATCAGGTCGGAGTAGCCTTGGACGAGGGCCTCCACCTTCCCGGGGCTATCGTCGGAGGGACCGTACTGGGCCCCGAGGGCCTTGGCACGCTCCAGCATCTCGGTCGCTCGCCCGAGGTCCCCTTCGGCCAACGCGCGCCGCGCGGCAAGCAGGAAGGTGCTGCTCTCGACGGCCCGGCCGGAGGGAGGCGGCATCAAGGGCGTCTCCCGGTCGAGTGGCGGCAGGGGGGTCACGCTTCTTGCCGTCGGTAGATCGGTCGGCTGGCCCGGGGAATCGAGCCGGCCGCCCCGGCGAAGGATCTCGGCAGCCAGTTTCCCGGGGGAGTCTTCGTCGGGCCCGAAGGTGGCCCGTTGCCCGGCGGCCAGACGCTGGTGATAGGCCGCGGCCGCCAGATTGCCTTGTGCCAGTTCCTGGCGTCCTTTAAGGATATGCGACTTGGCCGTGCTCTTTGCGTCGGGGAGGATCGCGGCGGCGCGGGCGACAAAGGGATCGGTGACCGGTCCTCTTTGCTGGCCGGCGCCTGGCGGTGAGAACAACATGCCGGGCCGCGTCGGGGCCCTGCCGGCCGCCTTGAGCTTTCGCTCGAGGTCGCGACGCACCCTCTGGGGCGTGTCGCCCCGATCGAAGGCGCCGTAGTCGACGCCCAGGGCCTCGGCTTGGGCAACCAGGGATTCGGCGGCGTCCAGATCGTTCTCCGCCATGGCGGCCCGGCCACGCTCGAGCAGGTCGTCCGAGCGGCGACGCGCCTCTGCGGCACGATACGGCGGGGTTCCACCCGAAGCGCCAAAGGATGTGGCGCCGGTGGACCACTGGTCGGCGAAGCTCGGGGCCTCGGAGAAGCCCAACGCGACGAGGAACAGGCCCGTGAGGATTCTTGCGGTCGTTTTCAACACGATTCTCCTTTCGAGACTCGCACGATTCCTGTTTGGAATGGTCGGACTCCAGATCGGCCACTGCGCCGCCCCAGCGGTGCAACCACGTCGGGATCCGGGACGGGATGACGACCTGGATCTCAACGCCCGCGGTAGCACCGCGCTGGGCGGACAATCCGCTTGCGGACTGCCAGCGGGGATCGGCTCTTGGATTTGTCGTTCGGGAATTCGGTAGAAGAGAGCGGGATAAATACTCGGACCAAGAACTTGGGTCAAGGGCACTTCCAGCCGATTTCACGTCCGGGTGGAGTTTTTTTCTGGATTGGGGGCCTGCGGGCTTTTCAGCGCTGCGCCGGCTTTGGCCTGAGAGCGCGGCAAGAATAAAGAAAGGCCCGCGAATCGCCTGCGATCCGCGGGCCTTGACGTGAGTCGGCTTGTGTTTGGCGGGCTCTATTCGTAGGCGCCGCCGGGTCTTCGGGAGCCGCGCGGCTTTTTCTTGCTACGCCGGCGGTCGTTTTCGCCGTCGGCCTCCCCCATGCCGTAGGCGCCATACCCTCCTTCCATCTCCATTCCAGGCATCATTCCAGGCATCATTCCAGGCATCATCATGTCGCCTTTCGGCGTGGTCTTGGAACGCCTGGGGCGAG
>JBDRTC010000116.1:0-2166 GCA_043824335.1 Planctomycetota bacterium
CGGTGATGATCCGAGGCAGCGATGGGAAGAAGCACACAAGGACAAGGGCTCGGTTATTGGTAAGACCCTGCGCGCGATGCATGAACACGTCTTCAGCTTGATGCTGTCGGATGAATCGCTCGACTGGGAATCACGGCGTGCCGCTTTCCAGGCAATTCGTCGCGCGGTCCTGCGTGAATCGGTGCTGTTGCGACTTCTCCCGGATAAAAAGGAGCTGGACGAAGCTGGCTGGGGCGAACTTCTGGTCCAGTCGTTTTTTGCTCCGCTGCCTCAGCAGCGAGAGAGCATGGCCGACCGGATTACGGTTTTTCTGGAAGACCTTATGGCCGCGAGTGGAAGCCTCTCGGACTCGGGCTCAGCCCGCTTCGCCCTTTACGACGCAACCAGGCTGCGGGATCAGCAATTCGTCGCTTTGGTTTCGGGAGATACAGACGCACACTCCCGCGAGCGTATTTTTTCGGGATTCAATACCCCGCTTCTGCCGGAAGTTCTTATCTGTACGTCCGTCGGACAGGAGGGAATCGACCTGCATCGACATTGCCGACACGTTGTTCACTTCGACTTGGCGTGGAATCCGGCGGTGCTGGAACAACGCACAGGGCGGGCTGATCGGATCGGCAGCAAGACGTTTCGGGAATGCGCACTCTCGGCCGGCCCGATCACATCATTCCTGGAGATCGGGGTCCCTTATCTGGCGGGGACGTATGACGAGCGGATGTACGAGGAACTATGGCTTCGTGCCCAGACTTGTGAGGTGCTCACAGGCGGCGATTTAGCAGCCGACGATTCCGAAGGATACGACGATTACGCGAAGGCCGAAGGCCAAGAGACGGGGCTGTGTTTCGTTCCATTGCCAGACGGAATGATCGACGAATTGCGAGTCAGCTTGCATGTCTGGTCAGAGGACGAGTCCGGGGGCACGAACCCTGTAGATGGCAAGTAGGAGAGGGGAATGGCGCTTGGAGATTCCCAACGCGGCACCCTCCTCGGCCTCGCCGTCGGCGACGCCCTCGGCGCTGCCGTCGAGTTTCAGATGCCCGGTGCCTTCGAGCTGGTGACCGGCTACCGTTGCTGCTCAATGAACAGGAACACCTCGATGCGTACAAACATGCTGTGTGTGGCCTTGGCACTTATTGCGACGTATTGTTCGGCTGCTGTCCGAGCTGGCGAACCGGTAAACCCGAATCTGTCTCCCGCGGCACGTGACGTTCTCAATTACCTGAACTCGGTCTATCAGAAGAAGGTCCTGGCCGGCTACAACGTGTACGTCCACACGCCGGACGACTACGAGCAGACGGGCAAGCAAGCGGCCATCTGGGGACGCGACATCCGCTGGTTGGGCGACGCGCAGGAAATCGCGCAGCACGCCAAGCGACATCGGGTGATTGCGAGGCCCCCACGGGACAAGTAAAATGGATTCTCCCGATGGGCATTATCCCCCGTCACGGTGTGATGCCGATCCGGCTGGGGTTGGCAATATCGCGCGTTGCCAACGACACATGATGCCCTCGCCAGCTATGGCCAAAAGAATTGGACTCTCGGCGGCGTATGTGAGATGAACGCAAAATACCTTCCCCGGACTTTCATCATGCACACTTTCAAAAAACGACACGCAGTGACACTCGGCATGCTCACGTTGTTTGCCGGTCTTTGCCATGCTCCAACTCGCGCCGCCGACCTCTATCGGGCGCAGGGCGAGATGGCCGGCGAAGTCTCCACAACATCCTCCATCGTTCAGACACGACTGACGTCGGTTGACCGCAACGTGGAAGGAGACGTGCCCGGTGCCCCCGGCGCAGTGCGATTCGAGTATGCCGTCAACGAACAATTCGAGCGGTCACGGCTGACACCCTGGGACTCCGCACGCGCTGAGTCCGACTACATCGTCAAGGCGGTGCTCCGCGACCTGAAGCCGGCTACGCGCTACTACTATCGCGTGCTCTACGGAGTCGACCAGGAGAATGCGCGGACCGGGCCGACTTGCAGCTTTCGCACATTGCAGGGAGCGACGGGAACCGACGCCGTCAGCTTTGTCGTCGTAACGGGTATGAACTACAGTAGCTTCCACGGACCGAAACGCACCGAGAAAGGGCCTCGGCCGGACCGCGCGGCCGGCTCTCCGGCACTGAAGAAACTGATCGATATGGAACTCGATTTCTTTGTCGG
>JBDRTC010000117.1:0-13268 GCA_043824335.1 Planctomycetota bacterium
CACACGGAACCAACAACCCGATTCAAGTGTGGTGCGGCACACGAGCGGCGATCGCGCTTTTGGCAAGCGCTTGCCTGCTGACGGCGGCCGCAGCCGCGGCCGACGATTCGCCGCGCGTGCCTGCGTCACCCGTGGAGTACACCGAGAAGGTGGCCGAGATGCCCGACCTGTGTCAGACGGACCAGGCATTCCGGTCGCTGCCGCATGAGGGCAAATACTCGTGCGGCCCGACCGCGTTTGCCAACGTGCTCATCGCCATGGACGGGCGCGGCTTTGAAAACCTGGTTGCCGGCGACGTGCGGTCGAAGGACGGCCAGCGGAGCTTGCTCCTGAAGCTCGGGGCGAAGCCTTACCTGGAAACCACGCGCGACGGCATCGGACCCGTCTCCGTGATGAAGGGAATCCAGCGGTTCGTCCGCGAGCGGGGCTACGAGGCGGAAGTCGAGTGGCAAGGATGGCGCCGTGGGGACACGTTCTCCACGAGCCGGTTCGTCGACCCGGATTGGCTTCGCGAGGGCGTGACCGGCGATTCCAGCGTGGTGGTGAACGTGGGCTGGTATCGCTACGACCAGGAGAAGGACCTCTACGGCCGTTTCGGCGGGCACTACATGACGCTGGCCGGATACCGAAAGGAAGGCGACCGGTTCACCTACCTGATCCACGACCCGGCGTCCCGAAGCGGGCCCGGCAAAGTGACCCACGAAGCTCGGCTGGAATCGATCCAGACGGGCCGCCTGGCCCCGGGGAAGGGTAGCGGCCAGAGGAACGCCGCGGGCCATTTCCTCATCCACGGCATCGTGCTCAAACGCACGGCCGACGCCGCCATCCTCGACGGCGCGATCCGGCTCGCAATCCGCAAGCCTGGGTAAGGGGTGTTCTTTCCCTTCCCATGGCCGACGATTCCGTTTAGAATCTCAGGCGGAAGACGGATGCTAAAAAAACGGCTTGCCCTGCCCCGGAAGGAGGTCTCGATGAGGTTCTTCTGCTTTGCATGTTCACTTGGGTGGTTCGCATTGGTCGGCTTCCTGAGCGACGCCGCCGGCGCCGAAGCGGAAACCCAAGCGGCCAAGCCGCAAGGGGCGTTCACGATTCGGGCCGACTGGTTTAATCGGGGGAACGTCCGCGCGAGCAAGCCCGGGGAGAATTACGCCGACGAGCACCCTTGCATCTGGAACGCGGGCAACCAGCCGAACCAGAGCGAGTACGACGTCGACTTCCCGGTCACGGCCGACTACACGTTCGTCGCCCTCTACACGGCCCAAAGCTCGCGCCCCGTGGACATCTACCTCGACGGCGAAAAAACCCACCAGGGCTTCGCCGGCGTCACCGGAAGCTGGCAGACGAGCCACGCCAAGTGGGAAAAGCAGTGTACGGTGCACGTCACCGAGGGCCGGCACGCGATCAAGCTCCTCTGCCCCGGCCCCTGCATGCCGCACATCTGCGGGTTCCGCCTGGAGTCGCCCGTGGCGTTTCCCGCGGATTGGAAGCTCAGCCGCCAGATCGTTCAAGAGAAGCCCGCGGAGGCCGCGCCGGAGCCGGGCGTGCGTTACGTGAACAATTACCCGGTCGAGCCGCCGCCGGTGTACGACTACCATCAGCCGTTTGACCGCATCCCGCCCCCAACGCCGCGGGCCCACCGCGTCCTCGAATACCTGCTCTTGGCCAACGACAAATACCGGGTCGAGGCCGAGGTGCTCAAGTCCGGCCAGGAGTTGGACGGTACGGCCGCCAACAACGAGTTCCTGCAGGAGCGCGACTTGGGCGCCGAGCAAACCCCCTGGGTCGCCCGGCTGTCGGTCAAGATCGACGCGGAGCGGACCCTGACCGAAACGCTCAACCTTTCGGCAGACCACCTGCGGAAAATGCTCCGCCACACGGCCGAGCTTGTCGACGACTTCCGCCATATGCACGGCGTGGAGGCCGGCTACCTCGAGCCCGAGCGGGCCGAGGCGGCGGCAATGCTCGACGACGTCGAGAAGCTGCTCGCCGAGCCCGACGCGAAACCAAAGTGGGAGCGGTTCTACCAGGCGTACGTGACGGCCTACCGGCTCAAAGGCCGCGTCGCCCTCCAAAACCCCTTGCTCGACTTCGACCGGCTGCTCCTGGCCAAGCGTCTCTGCTACGACACCTCGCACATCTACACGACCTACTACGACGGGAGCCACCGCTACAAGGCCGGGGGCGGTCTGTTCACGCTCTCGCCGGTCCGGCCCGACGGCGCCCTGGCCGATCTCACCGGCGAACTGAAGACCGACGCCATCTTCCGCGATCCCGACCTCTCCTTCGACGCCCAGCGCGTGCTCTTTTCCTACAAGCCGGATCTCCCGACCCCCTGCCGCATTTATGAAGTGGGGACCGACGGCCGGGGCCTGCGCCAGCTCACCGAGAGCGAGTACGACGACGTCGATCCCTGCTACCTGCCCGGCGGCAAGGTGATGTTCGTCTCCACCCGCTGCCGCCGCGTGACGCTATGCCACAACGCGTTCACCGTCTCGGTCCTTTACACGATGAACCCCGACGGCTCCGACATCCGCTGCATCTCCCCCAACACGGTGCACGACTTCAAGCCGAGCGTCATGCCCAACGGCCAGGTCACGTTCACCCGCTGGGAGTACGTCGACAAGCACCTCGGCAACCAGCAGAGCCTCTGGATCGCCAACCCCGACGGCACGCGCGTGGCCCACATCGCGGGCAACCATTTTGGGCCGCTCACCTACTGGGAGCCGTTCCGCGTGCCCAACAGCCGCTACTACGTCTGCATCCTGGCGCCGCACATGCCTTTGGCCTGCGGGCCGGTCGCGCTGGTCGATCCGGCCGACACCTACGCCAGCCCGGCCATCTTCAAAAACCTCACGCCCGAGCTGCCGCCGTCGGTCCACTTCGGCTGGCTGCGGACCGACGTGGGCTATTACACCTACGCCTATCCGCTTTCGGAGGACTACTTCCTCGTCTCCTACTGTTACGGGCCCGACGACCGCGACCCGACCGGCTACGGCCTCTACCTGCTCGACCGCTGGAACAACCGCGACCTCCTCTACCGCGACCCGGAGCTAAGCTGCTTCGAGCCGATCCCGTGCCGCCCGCGCCCCGTGCCGCCGGTGGTGACGCCCCGCCAGGAGCGGCAGGTGGCCGTCGAGCCGAGCGAGAACCAGGAGCCCGACGGCCAGACGGGCGTCTTCTACGTGACCGACGTCTACAACGGGCTCCCCGGCGTCAAGCGGGGCGAAGTCAAATACCTTCGCGTGCTCGAGGAGATCCCCAAGCCGGTCTCGGCCGACTGCCCCGGGTTCGCCATCCAGTACCCGGTGATCTCCAACCGGGGCCACCTGGCGGCCAAGCGGCTTTGGGGCACGGTGCCGGTCGAGGCCGACGGCTCGGCCCACTTCACCGCGCCGGCGAACAAGGCCCTCTACTTCGCCGTCCTCGATGAGAACTTCATGGAGATCCAGCGGATGCGGAGCTTCACCACGGTCGCCCCGGGCCAGCGGTTCGGCTGCGTGGGGTGCCACGAGGCCAAGCACTCCGCGCCGGTGAGCTTCGACGCGATCGCGCTGCGCCGGCCACCCTCCGAGATCACGCCGCCGCCGGAAGGAGGCGTTCACGCCCCCGACTTCTTCTACGACGTCCAGCCGGTGCTCGACAAGCACTGCGTCGAGTGCCACAGCGGGGCGAAGCTTGAGGGGGGCGTCGACCTGGCGGGCGATTACACCTCGCTGTTCAACGTCGCCTTCGAAACGCTCACCGAGAAGGAGTGGGTCAAGTACGTGTCGGGCTACACGGTCGACAGCCTCCCCACGCGCGGCCCGAAGTACTATGGCTCGCACGCCAGCAAGGTCATCCAAGCGATCCTCACCGGCCACCGCGAAGAAGGTTACTCGAACATGCCGCCCGAGGACTTCCGCCGCCTGGTGACCTGGATCGACTCGAACTGCCCCTATTACGGCACCTACACGTTCACCCGGCCGGGCACCACGGGCGGCCGCGACCTGTTCGCCCAGAAGAGGGCCGCCCTGGACGACGTGTACAAGCGCCGCTGCCAGTCGTGCCACGAGGGCGGGCCCGACAAGACCCTGTGCCGCATTCGGCTCCCCGAGGTCGAAAAGAGCCGGCCCCTTCTCGCCCCGTTGGCGGCCGCCGCCGGGGGCGACGAAACCTGCAAGCAGGCCGTCTTCGCCGACCGCAACGACCCCGACTTCCAAAAGCTCGCTGAGATCTTCCAGCAACTCAAGGCCGAGACCGACGCCAACCCCCGCGTCGACATGGCCGGCCACCGCCCACCGCTCTTGGACCCCGACGCCCGATACGTCTACCGGCCGTAACCCGTTGGGGTTCCCGGCAAGAATCTCGGGCTGCCCCTTTCCCCAGGATAGCTTCGCAATCCTGGGCTATACGACAAAACCGCTTCGCGGTTTCCCCGCCCCCGAAAACGCGTCCCGGTAGGGTGCGTGAAACGCACCAATGCACTTTCCGCCCCCTGCGACGTCCCGACGATTTTGCGCAGGCGACTTGTCTTCGATAACGTCACGCCTTCTTTAGAGCCTTCTCCAAGGCCTCGGCCACGGTGCGGAGGGCCTTGATTCGGGCGTGGAGCTTCGAATTGGCTTCGAGGATGGTCCAGGGGGCGTACGTGGTGCTGGTCCGCTGGAGCATGTCGACGACCGCCGTCTCGTATCGCTCCCACTTCTCGCGGTTCCGCCAGTCCTCGTCGGTGATCTTCCATGCCTTGTGGGAATCCTCCTTGCGGGCCTCGAAGCGGCGAAGCTGTTCGGCGCGGTCGATGTGAAGCCAGAACTTAACGATCACCGTGCCGAAGTCGGCAAGCTGGCGCTCGAACTCGGTGATCTCGCGGAAGGCGCGGCCCCACTCGGCCTCGGAGCAGAACCCCTCTACCCGCTCGACCATCACCCGGCCGTACCAGGAGCGGTCGAAAATGGTGATGTGGCCGGCCTTGGGGAGGTCGCGCCAGAACCGCCAAAGGTAGTGGTGGGCCTTCTCCTCGGCACTGGGGGCGCCCACCGGAACCACTTCGTAGCCGCGGGGGTCGAGGCCGCGCGTCAAGCGCTTGATGTTGCCGCCTTTACCGGCCGCGTCCCAGCCTTCGTAGACGATCAGCGCCGGGACCCGGGCCGCGTACAACTCGTGCTCGAGCCGGAAGAGACGTTCTTGGAGCCTTTCGAGCTCGTCTTCATACTTCGCACGCTCGAGCGAAAGGCTCAGGTCGACCCGATCGAGAATGGTCTCGGCCTTGGTGGGGGAAGCGGCCGGCTCGGGCATGGGCTCGGGAGCCGCTTCGGGGTGCGACGCCCGGCGCTTCAGCTCGGCCTCGACGCTATGGAGCACGGTCTCAAAAACCTTCATTCGGGCGAAGCGTCCTTGGGTGGCCTCCACCACGGTCCAGGGCGAACGGGCCGTGCTGGTCCGCTGGAGCGTTTCCTCGACCGCCTTAAGCCACTTCGGGTAGTCCCGGCGGCGTTTCCACTCCGCCTTGCCGACCTTCCAGGCGGTGGCCGGATCTTGCTCCAGGCGCTGGAAGCGTTTCTTCTGCTCGTCCTGGTCGATGTGAAGCCAGAACTTGACGAGCACCGTGCCCGCGTCGGCCAGTTGACGCTCGAACTGCTGGACCTCCTCGTACGCCCGCCGCCACTGGCCCTTCGAGGTCCCCCCCTCCAAGCGCTCGACCAGCACGCGGCCGTACCAGGAGCGGTCAAAAATGGCGAACTGTCCTTCGCCGGGCAGCGCCTGCCAGAAACGCCGCATCCAGGGGTAGTGCTGCTCGACTTCGTTGGCCGCAGAGATCGCGTGGACCTTGAACCCGCGCGGGTCGAGCACCTGGGTCAGCCGGTTGATCAGGTTGCCCTTGCCCGCGGCGTCCCAGCCCTCGAAGACGATCACCACCGGCACGCCGGCCGCCCTGGCGGCGCGCTGGCAGGCCCCCAGGCGGGTCTCCAATTCCGGAAAGACTTCCCGGTAGGCCTCCTTGGAGATTCGCTTGCCGAGGTCGATCAATTCGAGCATGCCAACATTCTCCTGAGTGTGGGCCGGTTAGCAGCCCGGCCAACGCGCGTAGGTTTGGGTGCAGACGCAAGGAGTTTCGGCAGGCGACATCATAGTCCCGTCATCGGCGACTGTGCCACCGGAACTGCGACTTTCACGGCACGGATACCTCCACAAAGGGGGGCAGTCCCCTCTGGGGTCGTGCTTCGCACAGGATCGGCCTGTCGCCGGGCGGTCGGTTTTCTGCCACTCGCCCCGGCTTGGGCACCTGGGCGAGTGGCTACCTCGCCGGCTTCCCCGCGATATGACTGGCGTTTTTTCCCATTTCTTGAGAGAATGGGCTACTGAGGGCATGGTCGGAGCAGGACACTCATTCTTGGGGGCCGGCAAAGAAAAGGAAAGGGTCTCGAAAATGGCCGATCAAAATCGTCCCGGATTCACGCTGGTGGAGTTGTTGGTGGTCATCGTGATCATCGCCATGCTGGTGGGCCTCCTCTTGCCGGCCGTGCTGAGTGCCCGGGCGGCCGCCCGCCGAACCGAGTGCATCAACAAACAGAAGCAGGTTGCACTGGCCTTTCAGAGCTACGAGACGGCCAAGGGGCACCTGCCGGGCTATATCAATAAGTTCGGCGACGTGAGCCTGGGAGCGCCGACAAACTTGAGTTGGGCCGTGATGCTGCTTCCTTACCTCGGCCGCGAGGATCTGTGGACGATTTGGCGCGACCCCAATATCCCGTTAACCGACCCCATAAACAAAAACGGGAAGTATGAAATTGCGGTGGTCGACATGCCCGAATTGAAGTGCCCTGTCGATTCACGATCGGGACAGGCTGTGTTGAGCTACGTGGCCAACTGCGGGATTCTGTCCGGCACCAGTACCACTCTGGACACGTCGGGAAACCCAATTCCCGAGGGGTTGCCACACGGGCTCTTTCAGAACCGCACCGTCTCCACTGCGATCCCGATCAAATCAGACCGTATTCCCGATGGCGCCTCGCAAACGCTGCTGTTGTCGGAGAACATTCAGGCCACCCAATGGGCCCCCCCGCTAGACTCTGCCACAGGCACCTGGACAGGACTCGTTCCGCCGGCAGATTGGCGAGAAGCGCACGTGGGAATGCTCTGGTGGACTCCCAATCTGATCACCAACTACTATCTTGCCCAGGGCGGTAACCCAATTTGGGTGGACGATCAACACAAGTGTTACGAGATCAACAACTGCCGGGATGAGCCACTGTCTGGTCTAGATGTCATATTTGCACGTCCCTCCAGTAACCACGTCAATGGCGTCGTGGTCACTTACGCGGACGGCCATCAGGACTTCCTCGTGGACGACATCGAGTATCAAGTCTTTCGGCAGCAGATGGCCCCCGACGACAACAAGGCCGGATTGTAGCGTCGCTCACCCTTCTCGCAGCTCTCAGCGACGTGTGTGAGGTGCGCGTTTGAGCGTCCTGCGACCTCTGCTGATCTTTGGCACGCGCCCCGAGGCGATCAAGATGGCCCCGCTGGTCGCGGCGTGCCGGCGTCACGAGAAGGTCGAGGCGATCGTCTGCCTGACGGGCCAGCACCGCGAGCTTCTGGCCCAGGTTGTCGACTACTTCGGCATTCGGGCCGACGTCGAGTTGGACCTGATGACGCCCGATCAACCCCTCGCGCGGCTGACGGCCCGGTGCCTGGAGCGGATCGACGAGACCATCCTCCGTCATCAGCCCGATTGCGTGGTGGCCCAGGGCGACACGACGACCGCGATGGCCGCCTCGCTCTCCGCCTTTTATCGCCGCACCCCCTTCGTTCACGTGGAGGCCGGGCTTAGAACCGGCGATCTCGATTCCCCCTGGCCGGAGGAGCTGAACCGACGGATCGCCGACCTGGTGGCCGCGCTTTATTGTGCCCCCACGCAGCGGGCGGCCGAAGCGCTGGTGGCCGAGGGAGTCCCCGCTGAGCGGGTTCACGTAACGGGGAACACGGTCGTCGACGCCCTGCTGATGACGGTCCGGCGCGAGCGGGCCGCCACCGGCCGATGGCAACGAAAGTACGCCATGCTGGCCGATGCGCCGCTGGTCCTCGTGACCGGTCATCGCCGCGAGAGCTTTGGTGTGGGCCTGGAGAACATCTGCCTGGCGATCCGGTCGCTGGCCGAACGGTTCCCGGGGCACCAGTTCGTCTACCCCGTGCACCTGAATCCGAACGTCTGGGAGCCGGTCCATCGCTTGCTGGCCGACTTAAAGAACGTCCACCTGGTCGAGCCGGCGGCGTATCCGGAGTTCGTCTGGCTGATGGACCGCTCGGTGCTGATTCTGACCGACTCCGGCGGCGTGCAGGAAGAGGCGCCGTCGCTCGGAAAGCCGGTGCTGGTGATGCGGGAATCGACGGAGCGACGGGAGGCGATCGAAGCCGGCGCGGCGCGCCTGGTGGGCACGTCGGCCCACGCGATCGTCGAGGCCGCCGCCACCCTGCTGACCGACCCGGCCCAGTACGCCGCCTGCCAAATCGACCTCAACCCCTACGGCGACGGTCACGCCGCCGAGCGGATCGTCGACCTGATGCTCCGCGAGGGATGGAAGTGGGGAGTGGAGAGTGGAGAGTGGAGAGTGGAGAGTTGAGAGTAGGGAGTACTTGGCCCCCGGTGATTCACCGGCGGCCGGCTCGCGGTCAGCGCGTGGCCAGGTACTCGGCCAGGGCATCCTGCCAGGTGGGCATGGCCGGACGGCCGGGGAGGGCGTGGTACTTGCCCGTATCGAGCACGCTGTACGCGGGTCGCGGGGCTGGCGCGCCGTATTCGGAAGTGGTGATCGGCTCGACCTCGACTTCCATGGCCGACTGACGGAACACTTCCACGGCCAGGTCGTACCAGGTCGCCGCGCCCAAGTTGACCACGTGGTACGTGCCGTAGCCCTCGGTGCCCAGCAGGAACCGTATCGCCCGGGCGACGTGCGGCACATAACTCGGGGAGCAGTGCTGATCGGCAACCACCCGGAGCCGTTTGCGCCGGCGGCCGAGCCGGAGCATCGCCTCGATGAAGTTGCCGCCGGAGCGCGGGCCGGGGGCTCCGTACAAACCGCAGGTGCGGACGACAAAATGCCTCTCCCACGCGGCGGCCTCGCGCTCGCCTTCGAGCTTTGTGCGGGCGTAGACGCCCTGGGGAGCGGGCTCGTCGGTCTCTCGATAAGGGACTTGGCGTGCGGCTTCGCCGCCGAACACGTAATCGGTGCTGATCTGAACGAGCAGGCAATCCAAGCTGCGGCACGCTTCCGCCACGTAGCCCACGCCGCGGGCATTGACGGCCTGACACAGGTCGGCCTCCTCTTCCGCCTTGTCGACCCGCGTGAACGCCGCGGTGTTGATCACGGCCTGGGGGCGGACTTGCGCGAGGATTTCGAGGACCCGCTGCCGGTCGATCAGATCGAACTCGGGCAGTTCGAGGCCCACGGCCTCACGGCCGAGTTGCCGGCACAACTCGCTTCCCAACTGACCTTCGGATCCCGTGACCACGACTTTCATGATGATGCGGCGCCCTGGAAGAATGGCTGAATCGGCGTCGGTCGAGGGCGACGTGGCCCTCGGCAGGCTCCGCGCCCTACCGTTCGCGGTAGGTGATTCGGCCCTTGGTCAGATCGTAAGGAGATAACTCGACCCGCACCTTGTCGCCCGGCACAATGCGGATGAAGTGCTTCCGCATTCTTCCCGCCACGTGCGCGATGATCTTGTGCCCGCTTTCCAACTGCACGCGAAACCGAGTGTTGGCCAGCGCTTCGGTCACCACGCCTTCAACCTCTAACGGCTTCTCTTTTGGCATAAACGGCTCCCGTTGCCCGACAAAAAGGGTCGACCCGTCGTCCCCCCAGCCAGTTTACGATGAAAGCGACGGGGAATCGGCCTCGAAAACGCCGTTGGCCCGCTGGGACAACCACCGAGCCGGCTCGCCCTGAAATTCCCGCACCGTCACAAATGCCCATCGTACCATTTTTGCCGATGGCGTCCAGGCCGTGGCGGGGGTTGGCGGGAGAATGCGGTTTTCAACGGCCTCCTCGCGGGCGGAGCCTGGCGGCACGCAATTCTTCCGGAAGACGGTCGTGCGAGGTAACCGGCCACGCATCTCCCCTTGATGGGGACGCCGCCCCCCGTTCCGTTCTACTACGTCGCTCCCGGCATCTTCCCTCACCCGTCTTGTGCTCCTATGTTGGGACATGACATTTCCTAACTGGCCATTTTGCAGAAATCCAGTTCTCAAGGAGAACGATGGATGACAAACCGCATGAGGCTATCCCGCTTGCTCGCCTCGACATTGGTCATCGCCTCCCTTGGCCTCCCGGGCGCAGAGGCAGGCACGCCGCAGTCCGATTGGGTCTTGTGGTATCGGCAACCGGCCGAGCAGTGGACCGAGGCCCTGCCAATCGGGAACGGACGCCTGGGGGCCATGGTCTTCGGCGGCGCGGCACATGAACGAATCCAGTTCAACGAAGATACGCTCTGGGCCGGGAAACCTCGCGACTACGCGCATGAAGGGGCCGTCGAATACTTGCCGGTCATTCGCAAGCTGCTCGGCGAAGGCAAGCAGGGCGAGGCCGAACGGCTGGCAATGGAACACTTCATGAGCGTGCCGCTCCGCCAGTTCCCGTATCAGCCGTTCGGCGACCTGCTCCTGGAGTTCTCAGGTCACGAAACGCCTGAGGACTATCGACGCGAGTTGGATCTCGATACGGGCGTGACGACGGTCGGCTACCGGATCGACGACACGACCTTCACCCGCGAAGTTTTCGCCAGCGCCGCGGATCAGGCGATCGTCGTACGGATCACGGCCGACCAGCGCGGCCGTGTGAGTTTTACGGCCCGGCTCGAAAGCCCGCACCCGGATGCCTCGACGAAAGCCGTCGCCAACAACCAGGTAGCTCTCGACGGCCAACTCAAGGAATTCAAGTACGCGCGGCTGAAGCAAGAGTTCCAGAGCGTGCTGGGATTCGAGGCACGGCTGGTTGCGTCGGCCGACGGCGGCAAAGTGAACGTGACCAACGAGGCCGTGACGGTCGAAAACGCCGACGCGGCTACGCTCATCCTCGCTGCGGCGACCAGCTACAAGAACTTCCAGGATGTGGGCGGTGACCCGGCGGCACGGTGCGACGAGGTGACCCAGGCGGTCGCCGGCAAGAGCTACCAGCAACTCCGTGAGGCCCACGCGGCCGATCATCGGCGTCTTTTCCGCCGCGTGGACCTCGACCTGGGTACGACCGTGGCCGCCAAGCTCCCCACCGACGAGCGGATCAAGCGTTTCGCCTCGGGCAACGATCCCCAGTTGGCGGCCCTCTATTTCCAGTTCGGCCGCTACTTGCTGATGGCCAGCTCCCGGCCCGGCTCGCAGCCCGCCAATCTCCAGGGAATCTGGAACGAAAGCCTCCACCCGCCGTGGGAGTCGAAATGGACGGTGAACATCAATACGGAAATGAACTACTGGCCGGCCGAGGTGTGTAACCTCTCCGAGTGTCACCAGCCACTGTTCGAGATGCTCGACGAGGTCGTGATCTCCGGACGGAAGACGGCCAAGATCCACTACGGATGCCGCGGGTGGGTTCTGCACCACAACATCGACCTCTGGCGCGGCACGGCCCCGATCAATCACGCCAACCACGGCATTTGGCCGACGGGCGGGGCCTGGCTCTGCCGGCACCTGTGGGAGCACTACCTTTTCACCGGCGACGAGACGTTCCTCGGCGAGCGCGCTTACCCCGTGATGAGAGAGGCGGCGTTATTCTTCGTCGACTTTCTGGTGGAAGATCCAACGACCGGCTGGCTCCTCTCGGGCCCGTCGAACTCACCGGAGCAGGGCGGACTGGTGATGGGCCCGACCATGGATCATCAGATCATCCGCGATCTGTTCGCTGCCTGCATCGAGGCCTCAAAGAAGCTCGATGTCGACGCCGACCTCCGCGAGAAGCTGATCTCGCTGGAAAAGCGGATCGCCCCGAACCAGATCGGCCAACACGGCCAGCTCCAGGAATGGCTGAAGGACCAAGACGATCCCAACAATCACCACCGGCACTTTTCGCATCTGTACGGACTCTATCCGAGCGATCAGATCGCCCTTCGGCGTACACCCCAACTGGCCGCCGCCGCTCGCCAATCGCTGGAGTTCCGGGGCGACGGGCCGGTGGGATGGAGCCGGGCGTGGCAGGTCTGCCTGTTTGCCCGGCTCGCCGACGGAAATCTGGCCTACGAACGGTTGGCCAGTTTGATCGGCAACAACTCGAACCCCAACCTGTTCAATCAATGCTGGGCCGCCCGTCCGTTGCCGTTCCAGATCGACGCCAACTTCGGCGGTACCGCTGGCATCGCCGAGATGCTGCTGGCAAGCCACGCCGGCGAGATCGCCCTGCTGCCCGCCTGGCCGAACCAAACGTGGCGGTCCGGCCACGTCAAAGGCCTTCGGGCCCGCGGTGGCGTGGAAGTCGATGTTACCTGGGACGACGGACGTGCCCTCTCCGCCGTCCTAAGACCGGACAAAGATGGCCGACATCGCATTCGCGCCCCGAAAGGCCACCAGCTCGGCGAAGTCCGCTCCGACGACAACCTCATCCCGGTGAAGACAGTGCCCGACGGAGCGGCTGTCCTCGAAGTCCGAGCGGCGAAAACGTACTCGTTGACTTTCAACGAAATCGACCGGCTCTAATGCTTTTCGTTCCACTCCCGGCGGCTGTACGTCTTCGCAACCAGCCGGGCGGTGGTGTCTCGGGGCCAGTCGGGGAGCGGTTCGTGGGCGTCCCAAGCGGCTACCAGTGCCCGGCGAAGGGCGGCCGCCGGAAGCGGGAGGTTGCCGACGAAGGCCCCGTGCGCCCGGCCGTTGCGGTACTCCGGCTGGCGCGGGGGCATGGCCAGGCACTCGTCGATCAGATCGAGCGGGAATTCATGGAGCAACGTCCCGTGATACAAGAGGTGGTCCCGCTTGCACCGCAGGCTGTTGCCGGAGAATTTTATCTCGCCGCTGGCCAGATCGCTGATCCCCCGGCACGCGACTTCCGGCGCCAGCGGCCGCAAGGCCGAAACCAGCCTGCCCAGCACGAACCGATGGGCGTGATCGACGGCCCTCAGGGCGGGCCGCAACCGGTAGCTGAGCACCAGGGCGTACATCAGGCATCCGGGGCCGGTCACGATGGCGGCCCCGCCGCTGGGGCGTCGTAGGATGGGGATGCCCCGCCGGCGGCATGCGTCGCGGCGCACTTCCGTCTCGATTCGCGAAGATCGGCCCACAACAACGATCTGCTCGCGAGGCTCCCAAACAC
>JBDRTC010000118.1:0-4092 GCA_043824335.1 Planctomycetota bacterium
TCATCGTCTATTCCTCCAGGAATTTGCGAAGGCGTTTTCTTGCGTAGTGAAGTCGCGATTTGACCGTTCCCTCCGGGACGTGAAGGATCGCGGCGATCTCGGCCGTGTCGAACCCTTCCTCGTAACGCAGCGAGAGGATGGCGCGGTCGCGGCCGGGCAGGCGGGCGAGCGCCTCCTTCAAATCGGAGCATTGCTCCTGCGAATCGAAGGCATCCTCTTCCGTGCAGCGGACTTGATCGGCGTATGCCTCCGTCGCTTCGCGCCGACGACGTTCACGGCGAATCCGGTCCCGGCACTTGTTGCTCACAATCTGGTAAGCCCAAGCCGGGAAGGCGGCGGCGTCTTCCAGGCGGCCGATCCCCCGGCTGATGCCGATCCATGCTTCCTGGAGCACGTCCCAGGCGGCGTCTTCACGGCCGGCGAGCCGCCAGGCATGCCGCCAGAGGCGCTCCTGCCATCGGCCGACCAGCTCGTCGAATGCAGACGCGTCGCCCTCCTGGGAGCGGAGCACCAGAAGCTCGTCTTCGATCCGTGTGCGTTGGTTCATTGGTCTTGAAGTTGAAGTCGTTCGGTTGGCCCAATCGGTTCAACCGTTTCCCGGGAAAACCTTCATTCTATCGCCGAGGCACGACCGGTCGGCAGTGCGATGGGGCAGAAATCAGCGTTCGGGAGGCGTCTCTGGAAGTCTCGTGACACGGGGTGGGCGGCCATGGTATTCTGGAACCGGTACCTGTCCTTATTTCCGGAACAAGCGACGGCCCCATGGCCTATCGGCCGCAACCCTCAGACGACGTAGACGGACCACAAGATGCGGACGCGCGTGATTCTCCGCGCCCCCCGCTCGACGGGGTCGACGCACTGATCGCCCTGGGCGTGGGACTGGGCTCGCTGGGCATCTATTTTTTCACGCTGGCTCCCGGGCTGCTGTGTGCCGCGGCCGGCGAGTTTCAGACCTTGGCCGCCGCGCCGGGATATGCCCATCCGGCCGGATCGCCCGTCTACGTGTTGCTCGCCCGACTGGCCGCCCTGATGCCCTCGATCGAGGTGGCCCGAAGCGTCAACCTGCTCTCGGCCGTGATGGGGGCGGCGGCCGTGGGGCTTTTGTACCTTCTGGGCAGGTCGCTCATCGAGCGGCGGTGGGTCTCCGTGGCCGGGGCGGCGGCCCTGGCCGTCTCGCCGACGTTCTGGTCCCAGGCGATCATCGCCGGAGTGCATACAACCGCGATGGTCATCACCGTGGCGATCCTTCTGGCAATGAGCGCGTGGCAGAGAACCGGCCGGTCGCGATGGCTGTTGGTCGCGGCCTGTTTGGCGGCGGTCGGTCTGGGGGTTCATGCGAGCGTGCTGCTGGTGTTCCCGGGCATCTTGCTGTTGCTGCTCATCACGCCTCGACGGTGGATCGCGCACTGGGCGGCGGCAGTCTTGGGAACGGGAGTCGGCACGGCGGTGCTCTTGGCCGCGTTCTGGACGATCGACCGCGCAAGTTCGCCGGCCTGCTACTTTCGCGCGGTGATCGCTCCTTCGCGATCGGTGTGGGGGCTTGAGCCGGAAGACCTCGATGAGTTCCACGAGCGGGTGCGATTGAGCCTCCTGGCCCCGCAGTACCACGACAGCTTCCTCTCCAAGCCACCGGAGGTGATTCGGCAGAAGGCCGTCGACTACCTCAAGAACCTCCCCCGCGAGTTCCCGCCGCTTTGGCTGGCGGCAGCCGTGGGCGGTCTCGTCTGGCTGGGCCGGAAGCGTTGGAAGATGACGCTCTTGTTGGCGTTCACGCTGGCGGCACATCTCGCGTTCGACCTCTCGTACGACACGCCCGACGTCCACGTCCTCTACCTTGCCGCGTACGTGCCGGTGGCCCTGTTCGGGGTCGCCGGCCTGGCGCTCGTAGGCGACGCGTGGACCGCCCTCGCCCGACGAAAGGCCCCGTCGGGCCGTTCTCCCGATGCACCGAACGCCGTGTTGGGACTCCTGGGACTGGCCGTGGTCATCTCGCCGATGGCGTTCCCGGGGGCATGGAACGAGGAGGGCCGTCGCCGGTGCTGGACGCCGCCCGAAGCAGAGCCGTTCCGCGCGGAACATTCGCTCACGCTTCGCTCCCAGGTCCGCCTGTTGGTGCGCGAGTTGGAAGACGACGCCGTGCTGTTTACCGGATGGTCGCAATTGTACCCCTGCTATTACGTCGCGCACGTCGAGCAAGGCCGCACGGAGATGGTGTTTATCCAGGATTACCCCCAGCCCTATCATTTCGAGCTGGCCGATTCCGCGCTGGAGTACGTTCGACGCACCGCGCCCGTCAGACCCGTCTACTTCACCCACGTGGTTGAGAAGGTCGACGAAGAGTTCGAGCTCGAACCGGTTCGCCGCGGCCGGCAGACCCTGTACCGCGTGGGATCGCCGAGAGAGAAAGCATCCGATTGAGCGGGCGCGGCAATTGTCTGGACGGTTGGGTGGCTGGGCAAAGCGAAGCGGTGCCCCAGTCGATGCGCCCCGGGTCTTCCCAGCCTGAAAGGCTGGAATATGACAGCCCAGGGCAACGCCCTGGGTAGGGGAGACGCCTAGCCCCCGAGCCCTGAAAGGGCGGAATAACGTGCGGCCGAGCTGCGGTGTTGCGCCCTTGCAGGGCTTTCTAATGTGATCGGGACCAGACACCCAGGGCGTTGCCCTGGGCTACCATATCCTGCCCCTTCGGGGCGTTGTCTTGACAGCCGATCAGCGGCGGTCGAGCCGGCGGATCCCTTCTTCCTCGGCAATCGCCAGGGCCCGGCGGAACTCGTCAAGTGAAAGGGGCCGGTTGATCGGCTCGTGGCGATGTGCGTAACCGTGCGGCCGGTACTGCGGCATCACGTTCACGTAGGTTTCGGCCGAAATCTCCCGGGCGAGGAAGCGCATCACTTCCCGCGTCTCGGCCAAGAGGCCGGGCATCACCAGGTGGCGGACCAAAAGTCCCCGCCGGGCGAGACCATCGTCGTCGATCACCAGATCGCCCACCTGGCGGTGCATCTGGCGGACCGCACGGCAGGCAACCTCCCGATAGTCTTCCGCGTGAGCCAACTCTTCGGAGACCTCGGAGGCCCAGAACTTGAAGTCGGGCATGTAGACATCGACCACGCCGTCCAAGAGTTCGAGCGTCGACAGGCGGTCGTAGCCACCCGTGTTGTAGACCAGCGGCAACCGCAGCCCTTGCTCTGCCGCAAGGCACAACGCTTCGAGGATCTGCGGGACCACGTGCGAGGGCGTGACGAAATTGACGTTATGACACCCCTCTCGCTGGAGCCCGAGCATCATGGCGGCCAGCTCATCGGCCGTGACCGGACGGCCCCGGCCCTGCCAGCTTATGTCGAAGTTCTGGCAAAAAACGCACCGCAGGTTGCACTGGCTGAAGAAGATCGTCCCCGACCCGTTCCATCCCCGCAGGCACGACTCCTCCCCGTGGTGCGGAAAACAACTGCTCACCAGGGCGTACCGCCCCGTGCGGCAATACGACTTCAGGTTCGTCTCGTCGAGCCGGTCGGCGCGGCATTTTCGGGCGCACACGGCGCAGTCGGCCAACGACTCGACCGCCCGCTCAGTGCGCCGGGCCAGCTCGCCGCTCTCGAAAAGCTCCAGATACGCCGGATCGCTCGCAGCCATTGACGTCCTCGTTTTCCACCCTATTCTACCGGCCGCCGGTTGGGGTCTAAGAGCAGAGAACAAGGTTCCGCCCAGGAGAGAGGCGTGAGGGCCAGAAAAGGTGTCAGCCAGAGGCCAGAAAAGGTGTCAGGAACCGTTTAGCGAGAGCTCACCCAGAAAACCGCTCCTGTTGTGAAAAACGGTTCCTGACACCTTTTTCATCCTGACACCTTTTCCATCCCAGGATGAGGCGTCTATTAGACGAAGCGTTTCCGTCATTAATGGCATTCGTTGATAAGGTTAAACGGGATAACTATAAAGTTCTTTCCCATTTATGCCAAAAGATGGAAGCCACATTCATTTATTTGAGGGTTTGCCGTAGACTTTTACAGTCCAAACCTCGCCCCTTGTTAATTACCGTGCACGATAGCATCTTGTGTAGAAGGAAGGATTTTGAGGTAGTCAAGAAAGTGATGTTAGAGG
>JBDRTC010000119.1:0-7301 GCA_043824335.1 Planctomycetota bacterium
GATGTCGCCCTCCTTCAGCTTCCCCAGCAGCATGTGGATCACGGACCCGTCCGCACCCACGCGCTCCATGGCGATCTTGACCAGCGCCTCGTGGGCGCGGTGCATCGGGTTGCGAGTCTGGAAGGCGACGACCTTCGACCAGCCGTTCTTCTCGATCATTTCGCGGATCTGGACCGCAGTCCGGAAAGTTTCCGGGAAGTCCTCGGCGAAGTAGGAGTAGTTGAGCACCTGGATCGGCCCGGCGACGAAGAACTTGCCAACCGAGAGGAAGTTATTGACGCCCGGGTGCTCCATGACGGTGGTGCCGTAGACCTTTTCGGCCATGAACTGCATCTGCGCGTCGGTCGCCTCGTCGATCGATTCGATGTCCTGGATCGCCAGGACCGGGTTTCCGTCCACGTTCGGGTCCAACAGCGCGATCCGCTTGGCGTCCTTGATCCCGGAGACGTCGACGACGACGTTGACAATCGGTACCGGCCAAAACAGACCGCCGGTGGTTTTCATGCCCTCGGCCACCGACAGCGAGTCGGCCAAGTTCATGAAGCCGGTGAGCGGGTTGAAGTAGCCGCTCGCCATCATGACCGCGTTGGCAGCCGCTTGGGAACAGACGAGCAGTTTCGTCAGCCCTTCGGCCTCCTTCAGTAGCTTAGCCCGCGTCGCCTCATCCGCAACAAAGAGCGGGTTCAACGAGTCCGAACCGTGTGGCTTGACCAGTTGGTCCATGAAACTCTCCTTTCTTTCGTTTTCTATGCGTCAATGATTCTTTCCGTGACAGGTGATTTGGCAGAGTTGGGTTGCTCGTAGATCCTTGCCTCTTGTGGAACCAGTCTCATAAGACTTAACCCCATGACGAAGGCGAATCCAATGATTGCCGCGACTCCGATCGCCTGGAACACCTCGTAGATACTCATATAGTAAGTCACGTTTCCTTCCTGAAAGGCCGAGCTGGTAATCTCCATGCCTGGAAGCAGCTCCGGCTTGTGGGTCTGTCCGGGGATCACGATGAGGTATCTCTCGCACAAGACACCGAACACCACCAAGACCGACGAAATGACGATCCACCGGATGGATTTCCCAGTCCTTGTATTGAAGAGCAGCACGGCGGGAATGACCGATCCTACCAGAACCAACCCAACCCAGAAAACCGTACCGATGACGCCGCTAAAAAGGAAGAAACAGGCCGCCTCTCGGGATTCAGCGAGATAAAGGCGGTAGGAATTCTCCACGAATATGAAATACATGACGACAACGACGAAAACGGCCAGAAGCTTGCCGAGCCGTACCACCAACTCATCGTCCAAAGGCCGTTTGGTGATCTTGAACAACGAGAGGATAATCAGAATCATCAGCGCCGTTCCGGAAGAAAGAGCGGCTGCAATAAAGCTTGGCGGGAGCAAAGCCGACTGGTAAAGCTCTCTGGGGACGAAACCGAAGATGGCGCCCGTACCGCTGTGGACGAGGATCGCCCAGAGCACGGCGACCAGAGCCATGACCCTGACAAGGCTGTCCTTTTCCTGGAGCATTGCCCAGAGGTAGACGATGCAGATCAAGATGTACGTGTTGTACAGGAAAGGGTTGATCGAGAGCATCGACAGAAAATTGAAGTGCGAGAAGCTCGATTGAAGATTGTCAAGCCTGCCCAAGTCAGTGAGGATTGACAACAGCGCTGCTATCAACAACAGCAGGGCCATATAGACGGCGATTCTGGCGAAAGGCTTATACTCGATCTTTCCAAAGATGCCATACAAGGAGGAGATCACCAGCGACCCCGCCGACAGGCCGATGTAGAAGACGGCCATTATGATTTGAAGGCCCCAGGGGATTCGGTTTGTCATCCCTGACAAGTAGATCCCGTGCTCGTACATGAGGTAGGTCGAGTAAACGCCGGGCAATGCCAGCAGCGCAAGGACGGCCAGCAAGAGGTAGAATGACCTCGACCTTCCCTCAATTGTCTCGAACTTGACTTCCATCCCACTGCCTCACAGCTACGCGCTTACAAGCCGATGTAGTAGACCTTTGGCTTTGTGCCCAGACCCTCTCGGAGGACTCTCACGGGATTATTGGCGATCTTCCGGGAGACGTCGCTGTCCGGATCGTTCAGGTCTCCCACGAACAAGGCCGCATCGTCTTTGCCGCAAACCTCTTCGCATTTGGCGACACAGGCCGGCTTCTGGTCCACGTCCAACCGATGCGCGCAAAAATCGCACGACTGAGGGACCCCGTGCGCGCTCCTGGGACGGCTTAACGTGGGCCATTCGGGGTTCTCTTTGTAGTTGTAATGCCTGGCATTGTAGGGGCACGCAATCATGCAGTACCTGCACCCGATGCACCGGTGCGGATCGACGATCACGATGCCGTCCTCGCGCTTGTACGTGGCCTGCACCGGACAGGCCTGGGCACACGGCGGATGATCGCAGTGATTACACAACAGAAGCACCGGTTTCTCGCCGGAGCCGACGGGGAATTTCCTCCGGACCGTCACCTTTCGAATCAAATGGACGTCCCACTTCTTGTCCCCGTGAAGGGCTACGTTGTTCTCCTTCCTGCACGCTTCCACACATTCGGTGCAGCCCGACTTGCATTTGGTCAGGTCGATCACCATCCCCCATTTGCGCTTCCCCGCAGGGCCTCCTGCGCTTCCTGTGCTTAACCGAGATGCAGTCAGCAAGGGCAACCCGTACGCGCAGGCAGTTCCCGAGAGTAACACGCCGCCTGCTTGCAGGAACTCCCTTCTATTCATCTCATTCCTCGGCCAGGCCAGTGGTGGTTGCTTCGGGGGGATAGTAATGACATCGAAAGCAATCGCGATCCAGATTCAAGTTCACCGCGTCGTGGCATTGATTGCAGAAGCGCTTTCTGCTCGGATGACAGCTCCTGCAGTCATCGAACCCTATTCCTTCTCTCTTTCCTTCGCGCACCGCTTCGTCCCTGCCACTGTTCAGAATGTCCATATGATGAAAACGCATATAGGCGCCGGTCCACCGGTCGGCACACTTGCCGGACGGCGTATCGAGAAAAGGTTCGGGGCTCTGTGAAAAGACGGACGAGACGATACTGTATCCGAACGGGAGCAGTATGATCAGTACGGAAACTGCGACAACCGTTTTGTTGTTTAGTGTCTTCATCTATGTCCGCCACATCGGTATTTGTGGCCGGCCGCCGGAGTGAGCAGTGGCCCCCTCCCGCGGCAGCTAGGCGTTGCTTTCGCTGGCTTGGTCTTTGTCCTCTCCCTCACCTTCCCCCGGGGCACCCGCCACGGCAGCCTGCGCCGGAGTGTTTCGGCCGGAATACTCGGCATAGACCATGGCGGTGGTCCGGTAGGTCAAATGGGCGAATTTGGAATAGGGCAGGTACATCAACAGCGCAAACACCAGGACCAAGTGAACGAAGTAGATGCCCTGTCGATGGGGTTCCATCCGGAGGTAGTGCGTCACTTCACTCATAAACCCGGTGAGCACCACGGCCACGATCGTCCCGATCAGAGCCCAGTCAGAATAAGTGTTCCTGCCGCCCAGTGCGCTCTTTCTCAGACGGTCCCGAATCATCAACGCGCAGCCGGTGAGAACCGCAACCCCGCCCAGGTTGGCGAGCATTCTCCACGGATTCCAGAAATTGAAGGGGTATGCGAAGTCCTGAAGCAGAGGGTTGATTCTGGCCGTCACGATCCACACCGGGACCACGGCCAGGGCAATAAAGCCGTAGAAGACGCACAGATGGGACAGCGACCGCGAGCGTTCCGTGGTGCACATGGTGAACTTGTCGTGCAGACAAACGTTCTTCAGCACCGATACGATGCTCCCGCGCAGGCTGTTGGCCGGCGTGTTCACTCCGTCCCGGGCGTCAGCCGCCTTCATGGCCTTCCAGAAGCGGATGACCCCCGCAATGACCGCAAGCAGAGCCAGGATGCTGAAGAACGTGAAGAAGCTGATCAGCACCCAGTGAGGAAGCCTGTTCCAGTACGAGTAGATGATCTTCCGGCTTGGAATCGCGTCTCCTCTGAAAAGGACGACCAGACCCAGCAGCACCGTCGGAATAGCCAGCACCAGTGGAAGGTACTTGGGCTGGTTCACCCACCTGCCGAGGAAGCGGGGAACGGCATGGTGAAGCATGCTCTCCTGCCGGATAGCCGCCATGACGTCGCCGGGCCGCGCTCCCCGCGGGCAGCGCGTCGAGCAATCGTCGCACTGGTGGCACAGCCAGATGTCCGGATCCGCCACGAGCCGGTCTTTCAGGCCCCACTGGGCCCAGATCATTTCCTTTCTGGGAAAGAGGCTCCGCCCGTTCGACAGTTCACAAACCACCGAACAGGTGGCGCACTGGAAGCACTTCTTCAAATCTCCGCCGCCCTCGTTGAGGATACGGCGGAGGAAATCCGTGTCTGGCACTACGCGATATGGGTCTGGCACGCTAAAACCCTTTGAACGGGTTCATTCCGATTCCTTCGATCTCTTCGGCGAATTCGTTGATGATTTGCGGCAGTTTCCTGTACTCCGAGATATCGAGCTCTTCGACGCGGACGCGCTCTTCCTCCAGAGCGAGCTGTTTCAGCTTCTCTCGAATATTGTCCCCCCGGGTGCCCATCAACTCGCTGCCGCGGATGAAGTGGCACTGGTAGTCGTCGCCCGATTTGCACCCTACCAGCAGGATGCCGTCGTAGCCGCGAGACAGGGCGTCGGCAATCCAGACTACGTTCACCGCCCCCAGGCACCGGACCGGAATGAACCGGATGAAGGGACTGTGTTGGATGCGATGGAGCCCGGCGGTGTCCAGCGCCGGATAGGCGTCGTTCTCGCACAGCAGGCCCAGGAGGCGGGGCTTCTCTTCGTCCTCATCGGGTATCTCGACCGACTTGATCATCGCGGAGATGATGCTGATGGAATAGTCCTTGAACGAGACGATTCGTTCGGGGCATGCACCCAGACAGATGCCGCACCGGCGGCATCGTGTCAGGTTCGGCAACGGCGTGCCCTTCTCGTCCTCGTCCAAGGTCCCGAACGGGCACTCCTCGGTGCAGCGTTTGCATTGCGTGCAGCGCTGCATGAAGAAATCCGGATAGGACTGATCTTCCCAACGAGGATGCACGGTGGCCCCTCGGGAAGCAAGCTCCACCGACTGGATGGCCTTCATGGCGGCGCCGGCTGCGTCTTCCCGGCAGGCGTCGGTATCGTTCGGCGCGCGAACGCATCCGGCCGCGTAAATGCCCGTGCGCCTTGTCTCATAGGGGAAACAGATAAAATGGGAATCGGGGTAATTGTACTTCAACATCGGCAGGTCCGGCCCTTGCCGGTAGTCCAGACGCAGGATGTCCGTCCCCTCGTGATGCTTGAGCTCCTCTGCGGTTACTTTCGCCGCTTCCAGTTGGGCGCCGGCTTCGCCTTTTTCGATAACCGCCCGGGCATCCCGGAACTGTCGGATGGCTTCGCCGTCGGCTGCCACCGGCACCATCCCCGTAGCCAAAACGACCAGGTCCGCCTCGATCTGGATGTGCTTGTCAATCAGCGTGTCTTCCACGTCGACCAGCAGGTTGTGATCGGTGGTCTCCTCCACCTTGACCACTTCGCCCTTGGTGAAAAAGATCCCGGGGTCTTCCTGGGCCCTGCGGTAGAAGTCCTCATACTGCCCCGGTGCCCGAATGTCCTTGTAGAGGACGTAGGCCTGCATCTCGCCGTCAAGCTCCCGAGCCCAGAGGGCCTGTTTCAACGTCACGCGGCAGCAGACGGCGGAGCAGTAGGGCAGATGGTCTTCATCGCGGGAGCCGGCACACTGGACGAAAGCGATCCGCCGGGCCGGCTTGCCGTCGGAAGGACGGATGATCTTGCCCGAGGCGGCCAGCTCCTCCATCTGAACATTCGTGATGACGTTCGGGCAGTCGGAGCCCAGATGGCCGAGCCGGGAAGCGTCGTAAGGTTTCCATCCGGTGGCCTGAATGATGGCCCCGACGCGGAATTGCGTGGCCGTGCCGTTGGTCTGGATCGACACGTCGAACTGGCCGGGCTGGCCGCTGATGCTCTCGATCGCCGCGCCTGTGTACACTCTGATTCGATCGTTCTCTTCGACCTCCTTGACCCGCGACTCAAGATCGACCGGTTCAAGCTCCCGATAGGGCGGCTTCTTGGGGAACAACCTGGAGAACTTGTTCAGCCAGCCGCCAAGCTGCGCTTCCTTCTCGACCAGCACGACCTCCGAGCCCGCCTTGGCCGCTTCCAGGGCCGCGGTCATTCCGGTTTGTCCGCCGCCGACGACTAGGATCGTCTTGTCGATCTCGGCGTCGAACGGCTCCGGAATCTCCGCCTTCTCCGCTCGGGCGATGCCCATCCGCAGGTAGTCTTCGGCGAGCATTTGGGTATCTTCGTCGTTGGGCGGGTGGCTCCAAACGACCATCTCGCGCAGGTTGACCCGCTCAGAGAAGCACCCGTCGAACGTGAAGGTATCCGTGTTGAACCTGGGCGAACATCCGGCGATGACCAGGGCACCCGCGCCCTCTTGAATCTCCTTCCTGAGCAGTTCGACGCCCTCGTCGCCACAGAGAAACGGGTGGGACCGGCACAGATCCGAACCACACTCGTCGGCAGCGATCTTCTTGAGGGCCTCGACGTCGAGCGACGTGCCGATGTCGCAACCCTGGCAGATCCAAACGGCGACTTTCTTCTCTTTCTTATCCACCGGCCCGTTCCACGCAACTTTGTAGGGCCTTCAAGGCGGCGCCCGTGGCGTCCCGCACACACGCGGCCACGTCTACCGGCCGCTTGGCGCATCCCGCCCCCAGCATACCGGCAAGGGGCTGATCGCCCGTCAAGAACCCGTGTTCGTCTCTCTGTAAACCCCCCTCCAGCTCGATGCTGACCGCCGCATCTGCCGGGACTATGCCCGTCGCCAGCACAACGAGCTCGACCCTCTCGCTGACGCGGTCGCCCGAAAGCGTATCCTCCGCTTCGACCACCAAATCCTTGCTGGCCGCATCTTCCGTGATCTTCGCCACCTTGCCCTTGATCAACTGGATCTTCTCATCCTTCTGTATCTTGGCATAGAAGTCCTCCAGCCGGCCGGGCGAACGGATGTCGATATAAAAAATGTGGATCCGAGCGTCCGGGTACTGATCGCGGACATACTGCGCCTGCTTCAGTGACCCCATACAGCAGACGCCGGAGCAGTGCTTGAGGTAGTTTTCATCGCGCGAGCCGGCGCACTGCACGAACGCGATCGTCTCGATTTCCTTGCCGTCCGAAGGCCTCTGGATTTTCCCGGCCGTCGGCCCGCTGGGCGCCGCAAGGCGCTCCATCATGACGTTGGTAATCACGTTG
>JBDRTC010000120.1:0-4690 GCA_043824335.1 Planctomycetota bacterium
CGGTGATCGAGTCGTACACGCGCGACGACCACTACAACCGGACGTACCGCACGTTGCAAGGCGAGCCGATTTCCATCTCCGAAAAGAGACAAGGGTTGGAGGGTGCCTGGTTAGGGTCGCCGGATCAGCGGCAGGGCCAATTGGTTCGCCTCGCGTGGAGCCAGCGGATTTGGGGGTTCAATGATTGTGGCCGACCGGCAACCTACTGGTACTTCGTTCATGACGGTAGACTCATCGGCGGCACCGGCTATTTTGTTGGTTTCAACAGCAAGACCAAGTTGCCCGTCGGCTACATCGGTTTGGAGGGATTCCGAGCGGACAAACCGCCCCAACACGATCGCATTTCGGTCGACGGCCGCCGGATGGCTTACCGTGGGGCGATCATCAGTGGTCAGTCGTACTATGGGAGTGGCCGTGAACCGCGTGGCTACTCCGGCGAACACGAAGTCGGCAAGATAGCGCCCTGGACGGTCTATCTGCTCTCGGGAGACCGTCTGCTGGAAGTCAATCTTCGCACGCGGTCCGTTGGTGTCGTTCAGGAATCTACCGGTGTGCTGGCGGCCGGCAAGTTGGAACGCGTCGTGCGATCCAACGCCGACGAAGCCCCGAAGAAGCGCGTGCAAACGAACGAGCACTTGGCAGTCCGCACGCAGGAAGAGGTTCACATCGTTGATCCCGACGGCAGCGGCCATCGCACCTACGCGATCCCCGCTGAAATCCGCGGTGCTGCATTCACCTTCTACGAGTTGAGTGACGGAACCGCGATGACGCACCTGACAAAACGCTCCGGCACCACAGGGACCTCCGAGAGCACCTTCTTGTGGATCGACGAGCAAGGAAACGTTCTTCGTCGGGAAGACGTGGCCCTGGGCCAACGATCATCCACCGAACCCCCGAGGGGGATCTCGTATGCGGTGGCCCTGGCGATTCCGGCCCCGGGAATTGTCACGCCGGCAGTCGTCCTGGCGATGCCTTGGGGGATGCTCAGTACGGGTGAGGCGGATGACTATCCAACCGCCATGATCATGGTCTTGTCGCTCCTGTGGCCGGCATTGCTGATCACCAACCTGCTCGGCGCAGGGACGGCGTGGCTGTGTGCCCGGCGGCAGAAAAAGTACGCCCTGCCGTGGACCCGAACGTGGATCGTGTTCGTGTTCGTCTTCGGGATTCCGGGCCTCTTGGGCTACCTGTTCTATCGCGGCTGGCCGGTGCGAGAGGAGTGCCCAGCGTGCCGCGAGACGGCCCCCCGCGATCGGGAGGCGTGCTTCGCCTGCGGCGCCGATTTCCCCGAACCGGCCCCCAAGGGAATCGAGGTCTTTGCCTGAAACGCCCGACTCCGCCGGAACGTCCTTTTCTCGGCATTCTGCCGAATTATACTAGGCGGTGTCTTCAGAGCATGTCCGCGTCGGTTCGACCGTCGACGCAGGTCAGACCTGCCGACCGACGCTTCTTGACGAAGGAAACACCATGCAGAAATTGTACCGCGCGAGCCTTGTCGTCTTGGCTCTGCTGCTTCTTTCGGGACCCGGCTATTCGGCGGACCGCCGGGGGCCGTTCACCAAGCCGCCGCAATCGGTCCGCGGCAGGGATTTTGACCAGAAGCACGTCCGTCTGGAGCTCGATTTCAATTGGGAGCGGCAGGAGGTCCGCGGCCGGGCGATCCACACGCTGAGCCCCTACGAGCCGCTCGGCCGGATCGAATTCGACGCGGTCGACATGAAGATCACCAAGGTCGCTCTGGTCGACGGCGAGCAGGAAACCGAGCTGAAGCACGAGTCGCGCGGCGGGAAACTTTCCGTCACGCTCACGCGCGAGCTAAAGCCGGAGGAATCGATCCGTCTGGCGATCGACTATCTCGTGACCGAGCCGGTCCACGGCGCGCACTTCGTATTGCCCGACGAGCAGGAGCCGAACCAGCCCAAGATGGTCTGGACGCAAGGCGAGCCGGAATACGCTCGATATTGGTTTCCGTGTCTCGATCATCCGTCGGACCGGCTCACGAGCGAGATCGTGGCCACGGTGCCGAACACCTTCTTCGTGCTCTCCAACGGCGTGCTCAAGGAGGAGAAGGACAACGGCAACGGCACCCGCACCTGGCATTGGGTCCAGGAGCAGTCGCACGTGACATATCTGATGTCGGTCGTGGCGGGCGAGTTCGAGGCGTACGAGCAGGAGTGGGAGGGGACGCCGATCGTGTCGTACGTTCCCAAGGGCCGGCTGGCCGACGCCGCCCGGTCGTTCGAAAAGACGCCCGCCATGACGGCGTTCTTTTCCGAGAAGTTCGGCTACCGCTATCCGTGGCCGAAGTATACGCAGATCTGCGTCGACGAATACATGTGGGGCGGCATGGAGCACACTTCCTCGACCACGCTCAACGTGAACACGCTGCACGACGAACGGGCGCATCTGGATACGTCGAGCGACGGCCTGGTCGCCCACGAGCTGGTCCACCAGTGGTTCGGCGATCTGGTGACCTGCAAGGACTGGGGGGAGCTGTGGCTGAACGAGAGCTTCGCCACGTATTTCACCAACGTCTGGGCGGAGCACGATCTCGGGCCCGAGGAGGCCGCTTGGAAGCGGCACGAGGAAGCCGAGTCCTACTTCAAGGAAGACAAGGACCGTTACCGCCGCCCCATCGTCAGCTACCGCTACGACACGCCGAACCGGATGTTCGACCGCCACTCCTATCCCAAGGGTGGCCGGGTGCTGCACATGCTGCGATTCGTGCTGGGCGACGAGCCCTTCTGGAAGTCGATCTGCCATTACACGAAGAAGCACGAGTTCGGCACGGTCGAGACGGCCCAGTTCCGCATTGCCATCGAGGAGGCCACCGGACAAGGACTGAACTGGTTCTTCGACCAATGGCTCCACCACGGCGGTCATCCGGAATACGACGTCCGCTACACTTGGGACGAAGCGGAGAAGTCGGTCGCCCTGGTGGTCAAGCAGGTCCAGGCGGTTGACGAAGTAACGCCCCTGTTTCGCATGCCGATCGAGATCGAGCTGGTCGCTTCCGGCGAGACGGCCATCCGGCGGATCACCGTCGCCAAGGCCGAAGAGACGTTCCACTTCACGCTCGACGAACGGCCCAGTCGCGTGTCGTTCGACCCGAACGACTGGGTGCTCAAGAAGCTCATGTCCGAAAAGAGCAAGGAAGAGTGGCTCGACCAGTTGGCCCACGACGAGCACATGATCTGCCGCTTCCGCGCCGCCGACGCGCTGGGGGAATTCACCAAGGACGGCGACGCGCTCGCGGCCCTGGCCGAAGCGGCCAAGAACGATGCCTTCTGGGCCGTTCGCAAGGAGGCGGTCGCCTCGCTCGCAAAATTTTCCGGCGACCCGGTACGCAGCGCCCTCTTGGAAGCGGCGAAATCCGACCCGAAATCGTTTGTTCGCCGCGAGGCCCTCAAAGCCCTGGGCAAGTTCTCACACGACGAGACCCGGCAAACGCTCCGGGAGGTGATCCAGAACGACCAATCCTACGAGGCCGTCGCCGAGGCCCTTCGGGCGCTGGTCAAGGTCGACCGCGATCACGTGAAGCCCGATCTAACGGCCGCCATGGATCGCGAGAGCCACGGGCACGTCATCCTCAAGGCCGCGGCCGACGGGCTGGCCGAGCTGAAGGACGAGGAGTCCGTCCCCAAGCTTCGGGCCATGCTCGACGCCCCCTCGACCCCCGACCGCCGCGCGGCCGTGATGAGCGCCCTGGCCAAGCTGAAGGCCGACGACCCGGAGGTTCTCGAAGTGCTGGCCGGTCAGCTCGACGACGTCCGGCGCGAGGTCCGCACGGCCGCTTGCGAGGCGCTGGCCGCCGGCGGCAACCCTGCGGCCATCCCGCTTCTGGTTGCCCGGCGCGAGAAAGAGGGCAACACGAGCATGCTCTTCACGATCGACGAGAACCTGGAGAAACTTCGCGAGCAGCAAACCTACCTGGGCAAGCTCCGCAAGCAGCTCGACGCGCTGGAAAAGGAGAACCGCAAGCTCGAGGAGCGGCTCAAGAAGCTCGAAGACGCCGAAGCGAAGTGATCACGGCTCCACGCGCCTGAGGTAGTACCACGTGCCGGCCACGAAGCAGGCGGGGGTCAGCAGGATACAGGTGCCGAGGTACGACAACGCCATAATGTTCTTGGGAAATCCCGAAACCTCGGCGAACAGGCCAAAGGCCGCCAGGATGAGCCACGGAGTGACAAGACCGCCGAGAATAGCGAAGACGGGGCTTTCGAGCATCGACGATAACAGCCAACCGATTGAGAAGAACATGATCCCGACGAGTGCCGGGCCGCACGGCGCATACCACGCAGCACCTCTGCGGAGGTCTTCGGGCAAGGCCGCGCCGGCAATCGCCATGATGATCAGGTTCGGCACAAGAATCACCGCGGCGGTCGCCAGTGGCAGGATGAGCTTGCTGAGCACGATCCTGGCTCGTGAGGCCGGCAGATAGGCGAGGAATTCCGCCGAGCGGTCGACCCGCTCGCCGGCGATGGCGTTTCCGCCCAAGAGGGCCATCGCGAACTGCGAGCCCATCACACTCTGAAAGGCCGAGCCCACCAGGTTCGCCGCCATGAGCGACCCGCCATCGGCTTGGCCGTAGGAGCCGGGGCCGATTCCGATCCGAAACCAGACGAGGATCAATGCAATCAGGTGCGGCATGACCAGGAGCACGGCGGCCACGATCAGGATCAGCCGATGG